>NZ_JBSIFD010000032.1:0-44423 GCF_053615495.1 Comamonas sp. HJ-2
TTCCTCATGTCTGCGATTCTCCTGAATGGCGGACCCCTTGCTACTTCACATTGGTACGGCCTGGGGGGAGCAGGTCAAGCCAGCGCTCGCATGACCAGCCGGAAAGCATTTTCCGCTCCCCATCTCTTGAGGCCTGTGTTCGAAAAGACCAATAAAAGGGCGATCGCCACCAAATTGATTTAAGTTCCACGGGCAATCCATATTTGTCAATACCTTAAGAAGGCTCACCAAAATTACACTGACCAAACTGGATAAAATCAGGTAAAGCAATGGGGACCGCCATTTTTTCCGCTGTTCAGATTTGGAGGCAAGTACAAATATATATAGTGCAATGATCACAACGATTGCTAGGGTGCTCAGATGCTTCCCACCCTTATGAAGCAATTTGTTTGTAACCCAATGATCATTCAAAGACCATTCATAACCCTGCAGGGCATATATTTTCTCGGCAAAGAAAAAGTCCCCTCCAAGATACATGAAATAATAAAAAATTAGCGCCAGGAAAGTAATCGGAATCAGTAAGTGATTTACAAAGAATTCTCTATTTATATTATTTGGCATCTTCCAGCTTGTCACTTTTTGAAAATATTCATTATTTCAACCAACGAAATAGTTGGCAACTACTTTGTCGCGAATTTTATTCTTCTACTACCAGAATTAAAAAAAGAGCGCAAATAAATGCGCTCTATGAATGACCAACTAAATAAAATTAAACTAATTTCGACAGCATTTGCCCCATCTCTACATATTCATCGACAGCTTGATTCATAGCGAATTGTGTACGAATAGCATTAGCTGTAAATGATGCCCTCTCTTGATCGAGATCAACCGTATTTCTATCCATTGCATTCTGAGAGACAGGGCGAAATGCAATCTGAGGATCAATTGATGTTGGAGCAATGTTCCCAAGGTGGGACTTATTCGTAGACTGCACTGTCAGCATTTGCCTTTGCGTCTCTTCAAGCGCAGCCTTGAAGTCTATATCTTTCGCTTGGTATCCAGGAGTGTCAGCATTCGCAATATTGCTTGCTAATACTTCCATCCTCTTAACTCTAAGATATAGAGCGGCATCCTCGAATCTAAGAGAATCCATAGGATTTTTCTAGTAAATTTCGAAGCTTCAATGGTAGCGAAGTTGTCCTCTCAGCAAGATTACATTTTTGACACTATTCAGCCATTTACATGGTCTGAAGATTACATTTCTGACACCTTCTTGTAATCTGAGATCTCAGGAGAACAGAGATCACCCAGCCGATCATCTGCTCTCCCTAAGTTCTAAGCAGACTTTCCGCAGTTTGAGCAAAAACGCGATCCAAGCGCCATCTGCACGCCGCATGCGTTGCAGGCCTGGGGGGCTAGGCCGCTTCCGCACTGTTGACAGAACCGTGCTTGGGGAGAGCTTTGAGTTCGGCAGTTAGGACAAATGATCCCACCGGACACTCCTGGATCGTTGTAGGAGGCGGGTGTCCGTTTTTGATGATGACCATTCCCATGATGATCGCCACCAGATCGGTGATGGCCTCCGAGTAGGCGTTCAAAAAAGCTCATAACTATCCTCACAATTCAAGCTAGTGCACACGAAAACTCTCTGTCGAATTCAGGACTTGGGCACTTTTCCAAGCAGCCTTAGCCCATTGACTACAACTAGGAGACTTGCCCCCATATCTGCGAATACCGCCATCCACATGGATGCATTCCCGAACACTGCCAAGACTAGAAATACGGCCTTGATGCCAAGAGCAAGAGTGATGTTTTGCCAAAGGATCGCATGGGTGGATCGAGACAGCTTCACTGTCTCAGCAATCCTTCGCAAGTCATCATTCATCACGACGACGTCGGCTGCTTCCATAGCGGTATCTGTACCGGCGGCACCCATGGCAACCCCGACGTCTGCTTGGGCCAGCGCTGGGGCATCATTGATACCGTCGCCCGTCATTGCTGTGAGTCCATATTGGCCCTGGAGCGTTTTGATGGCAGCTAGCTTGTCCTCCGGCAACAAGTTTCCTCGTGCTTGCTCGATACCAGCTTCACTGGCTACTGAAGAGGCGGTGGCTTGGTTATCTCCAGTCAGCATGACTGGGGTGATACCAAGCGCTTTCAATTCAGATATAGCTTCACGAGAGGAGCCCTTAATCGTGTCGGCAACTGCAAACAGTGCGATGACTCGTTCCGGGTCGGCAAGCAATGTGACAGTACGGCCGGATTCTTCATGCCGCTTGAGCGTGGCTTCAAGCTCTGAGGAGCATTGGCCACGTTCCTCAATCAAGCGATGATTCCCTAGTACATAGACTGTTCCACTCAGTTCGGCCTGCACACCTCGTCCAGCAAGTGCCGTGAAGTTCTGAATGTCTGCGTTGTTAGGCTTCAGGCCCGCTGCGATGGCGCGCGACACAGGATGATCTGAGTGGCCAGCGAGAGCTGCTGCCACCGACTCCGCGGTATCAAGGCTGCTCGCGGCATCAACCAACGACCAGTCCACAAGGCGCGGCTTGCCCTCGGTAATTGTTCCGGTCTTGTCCAGCGCGATTGCCTTAAGCTTGCGCGCCTCTTCCAGATAGATACCGCCTTTGATCAAAATACCACGGCGGGCTGCTGCCGCTAAGCCGCTCACAATCGTCACTGGTGTGGAAATGACGAGTGCGCAGGGGCAAGCAATAACTAGCAGAACCAGTGCCTTATAGACGGCCTGCATCCACGTCCAGCCAAGTAGCCAGGGGCCTACCAATGCTACGACGACGGCGATAACGAAAATTGCAGGTGTGTAAATTGCAGCAAATCGATCAACGAACCCCTGAGTAGGTGCTCGAGTCGCTTGTGCTTGCTCAACGGCATGAATAATCCTCGCCAACGTCGAGTTGGAGGCCAATGCAGTAACTTCAAACTCAAAAGTTCCAGACTCGTTGATGGTGCCCGCAAACACCGGGTCACCCACCGCCTTGTCAACGGGGATACTTTCACCAGTTACGGGGGCCTGGTTGATGCTCGTTTGTCCTGCCTGAACGACTCCATCCATAGGAACGCGCTCACCTGGCTTGACTCGCAGCGTCGAGCCCACTGCGATTTGTGCAACTGCGACGGTTAGCCAACTACCGTCACTTTGGCGAACCGATGCTTGGTCCGGAGCCATCGCAAGCAACCCCTGAATGGCATTGCGGGCCCGATCGACTGCCCTCGCCTCGATTGCCTCGGCGATGGCATACAACGCCATCACCATCGCCGCTTCAGGCCATTGACCGATGACAAACGCACCAGTCACAGCAACAGTCATCAATGCATTGATGTTCAGCTTGCCACGACGCAGTGCTCCAAACCCTTTTTTATAGACGTCAAAGCCCGCAAGCCAAATCGCAATCGCGGCGACTGCAAAGCCGGCGACTTTCCAAGCCATGGTTTCTGGCGCGAAGTAGCCGACACCTTCCGCAGCGATAGCAAGAGCAAGCGCCGCGACCAACTTTGGAGTTGTGCCACGCACAAGCTCATTGTCGTGGCTGTCGCCGGCCGCATGGCTTGAGTCCGCAGTGTTCGATGAGATCAGCTTTGGCTCAAAGCCAGCTTCAGTGATTGCCAACAATGCGGCAGCAAGGGCATCAGTGTCCGCATCAATTTTGAGAGTTCTCTGCGAGAGCTGGAATCTGAGTCCCCGGATACCTGCAATTGGTTCAAGTGCACGACGTATCTCAGCTTCCTCGCCAGCGCAATCCATCGTTGGAATGCGGTACGTTAGCCCTCGATCCAACGGAGTTGCCTCCACGCTCGGGATGGTGTGTGAGCTACAGCAATCCGTGGTGGCGGTACTAAGCATGTTGTCATCAATGTTTGGGGGCTTCATACTCGATCTCCTGTTGACCATGTGGCAATTAAAAACCTTTTAGTTAGTATAGAGTCAACTCATTTCGAACCGGGTCTATGAAGATTGGTGAACTGGCTGAGGTCGCTGGTACGGCGGTTGAGACCATTCACTTTTATGAACGCGAGAAACTGCTGCCTTCGGCTGCTACAGCTGAAAACAACTACCGTGTTTACTCGACGGACCACATAGACCAACTTGCCTTCATTCGATGCTGCCGATCGCTGAATATGACACTTGATGAAGTACGTTCTTTGCTCTCGCTACGGGAGTCATCTGCGAAGGACTGTGCAGAGGTCAATGCGCTCTTGCACACACACATAGAACATGTCAATCATCGCATCCAGGATCTGAGTGTTCTCGTTGCTGAACTTCAGACGATTCGTGCAAGCTACAGAGCTTCACAGGCACTTTCTGAATGCGGAGTTCTTTCTAGGCTGATGTCAGGTTCCACGACAAGCTGCGGGTCTCCTCGTCCCCAGCGCCATATCTACGGCGCGCACTAGGAAGCCATGCGCTGACAAATTGACCAGACGCTCATGGCTTTCTATTGTTGTGCACACGGGTAGCAATCAATGGCGCTCGAGCTCATTTTTCGCAACGTAGATCTTTAGCGTGCTACCTGCAAACGCTGCAGGTGCGATCTTCGACAGGTCGACGGGCCTATGACCCATCACATCAAATTTCCAGATGAACTGTTCCTTGCCGTTGGTGAACTCGACCGTCTCTCCACATACAAGATTGAGATATTGAGTGCTTCGTGTTGTGTCTACAACGCGTGAGACCTGAGACTCAGCACCTGCTCGTCCAAAAGTTCTGTCTGCAGTACGTGTGGTCGAGCTGGTACTTTCGAAGGACTTTGTAGTCGCGCTTTCCGATGGACCCAAGACGCCACTTTCATTTGCAGATGCAGACATTGAAACGGTGGCGCAGGACAGCACGATTGAAGCCAGAAATACGAGATTAGTTTTCATGATAAAGATTCCTTGATCAATTACTTGAAGAACGTCTGAGTGCTTTTCTACCCAGACACATCAAATATATAGATAGGCACTTTACGCAATATTGTCTGCAACATGATATTTTTGTAATCCACAGCTAAAATTAACCTGATTACTAAAATGTAATCTGAATGTCAGATTTCTGTCGGTATTGCACACATAGAGTTCTGTGCCCCTATTCCAAATCGAATTTCGATATTTCCATTAGGGTTAATAGGATTTCTATGAGCGCACCAGCATCCGAAGATAATCTTAAATTTCACCGGTCAAGAATAGCATTGTTTTTTCAAAAATCTACCGATCGCCATAAGCTATGGGTAACTATTATTGCTCTACTTGTGATGCAAGTTGTTTTTGCATCTCTAGGATATGAAGGCAGAAAAATATTACAGATAAGCGTCCTACTTATACCGACTCTATTATTGTTACTAATTCCAATCAATAACTCTAGATTAAATCTAATTAGAGCATTTCTTGTTTGGAGTTTTGTTCTTGTATTTTTATTAGACTCAGCCGTCCGAGCGCATCTCATCTCAATTTATGCTGCTGCGCCAGATAGTACGATGGTGGTAAGTGCACTTGCAAACACAAATACATCGGAAATGGGAGGCTATATCTCCACACACATCCGTGATTTCAGTGGATCTAGCATTATTTTACTTATTTCAGCGGGTGTTGCTCTCTGGTTATCTTTAAAAGGGGCAAGGAAAAGAACGAAGGTCTCGAAGATTGAGCTGATTGCTTTATCCATCATCATTTTGATATCCGCCGTTTCATACATCAGCAAGCCATGGAGAAGGATAAATCCTCTAATTTTTTGGTCTAATTTAGCTGAATCCGTAAAGAATACGAAAGATAGCTGGGCATCATATGGAAAAGAACGCGCCTTAGCACAAAGGTCAGCAAAAAGTGAGATTCCTTCGATTGCTAGAAAAGACAAATCCACCGTAGTTCTTATTATTTCTGAAAGCATAAATCGAGATAACATGCGCATTTATGGCTACGAAAGAAATACGACGCCGATGCTCGAAAAGCTTCAAAAAGATATGGGCGATAGATTTCTCGTTATCCGTAACTCATGGTCCACGGAAGCAACCACTATTCCTGCCATTGATAGCATGATGAACTTCACAACTGCTGAAACAGATACGAAACTAAACATAATTGCTCTCGCAAAAGAAGCAGGATATAAAACTTGGTGGATAAGCAATCATGATGATATTGCAATTACGCAAAAGCATGCAGCAATGGCCGATGTGATTTCCATGGAAAATAATAAACCAGGTAGATCTAGCAATTCACTTGATGAGATTTTATTACCATCATATGAGAATGCCCTTAAAGATTCACACCCTCGGAAATTGATTGTTTTACATATGCTGGGTGCTCATCCTCATTATCGTCTGCGATACCCGGAAAAGCAGCCTATATTTACCGATGATGAAGTATCAAGAATAATGTCTGCGGCTGAACGTTCAATGTGGGTTCAGGAATTTAGAAATGACTACGATTCAGCTGTTGTTTATCAAGACAGGGTAGTTGCATCTGTCTTTGAAAAATTAATAAGTTCCCCATCCAGTGCAGATGACTATAAGTCCATTATTTACGTATCAGATCACGGACAAGAAGTTGGACATCAAACAAATAAAGTTGGTCACAGTCCAAGTACTGCATCCGGTTATAAAATACCCACAATAATTTGGACATCGACTGGAACTGATGTTGCTTCTAAAAATATATCTGATAGACCATTTAGAGCTGACTGGCTCGCTTGGACCATGTCGGATTTAATGGCATTAAGATGGAATAGTTACGAGCCATCTCGAAGCATTATCAACCCAAGCTATAGCTGGGTTAGCCCAAGCTTACCTATAAAAGACCCAATAACTGGGGCGTTGTTGCACATATCAGCCCCAGGCCAGATTTCCCCAACCCCAGGCGCGGCTAGGCCACAGCCACCGTCTGCGGGCAGCCCAGTTCAGTAAACCGATTGGGGATGGCGGCTCGAATGTGCAGTTCGGCAACTTGGCGGCGACACTCTGGCTCATGCTTTTTGCACTTCCACTCGGCTTCGTCCAGGAACTTGATGCCCGTGGAGTCGACCAGTAGGCGCAGGCCGGCGGAGCTGGACCGGTAAGACTGCGTTAGCGGTTGCACAACGTGCTGAAGTCGGGAACTGGTCACAGCAGTCCAGACAACGCCAGTAGTGTCAGAACAAAGCATGTGGTCTGCCGCAAGGTCAATCCAAAGAGGTTTGATGGTCAGGCCGTACTGGATGGCCGCATCGGAGAACTTCGGGCTGTGCCCGCGTTTGCCGCTGGCAGCTGCAAACCAGCCATGCCTTTGTCCAGCCAGATGGTCGGTGAGCCCCGCGCATTGAGCGCTGCGTTGTATTGCTTCCAGTTGGTGGTGCGATAGCGGGGTTTGGACTACGGGGACTGACACATCGCACGAGGCTACCTAGCCTTAGCCGGCAATTTGAATACGAAGGACTTCCCGCCATCTTGGTCTGCTGGATACGCAGTGTCACGTTGGATCGGCAAGCCAATTTCTTCGTCATTCATCAGGAGTCGTGCCATGCAAAACATCGTCCGTGTTGGGGTAGATCTCGCAAAGAATGTGCTGCAGGCCCATGCAGTCAATGCTCAAGGGAGGATGGTCACTAACCGGGCCATCCAGCGCAGCAAGTTCTTGGCATGGTGTGCGCAATTACCTGCAGGGTGCCTGATGGTCATGGAGGCTTGCGGTGGTGCGCACCACTGGTGTTCGGCAGTTGCTGCGCATGGACTTGGATGCACGCATGATGGCAGCAGCATTGGTTGCACCCTATCGCTTGCAGGGCAAGAGCGGAAACAAAATGCCAATTATGCCGCTGCCATTTGCGAGGCAGCCAGCCGTCCTCAGATGCGCCTTGTTCCCGTTAAGACTTCAGAGCAGCAGGGCATACTATGTGTGCATCAGCCGCGCGAAGGGTCAATGAGGAACGCACAGCATGCATCAAACGTATTCGAGAAATGCTCGCCGAGTTTGGCATCGTCCTGCCGCAAAGCCCCAGAGGCTTGCGCACCTATTTGCACGATATCTTGGAAGATGCGAGCAATGACCTCGCAGGCGCAGCCCGCATTGCGCTACAGCGTGCACTCATGCATTGACAAGAGCTCGATGAACATCTTCACTGGTGTGAGCAGCGTATTACAGCTCACTGTGAAGAAGATGCCCAGGTGCAGCGAGCTGCCGCCATCAAGGGCTTGGGATCACTCACTGCATTAGCGATGGTCGGCGACTTCAAGCAGTTTAGGAAGGGTGCACAGTTTGCCGCCTGGCTTGGGTTGACGCCCAGACAGAATTCCAGCGGAGGCAAATCCAACCTCGGAGCCATCACCAAGCGAGGCGATAGTTACCTGCGCACTTTGCTGGTGTAAGGAGCCAAGGCCGTAGTGCTGACCGGCAAACACAACCTCGACCCTATCTCCCAATCGGTAATGGCCTTGAGGCCGCGCAGTGGCTGGCAAAAGGCCGCCGTGGCTTTAGCCAACAAAAATGCACGCATCCTGTGGGCGCTCATGACACAGGAGCGCACCTGTAACGCAGGCCATGCCAGCGAACGCCCTAGACCACCCATTTCTGCCGTTGCCTGAGGCAAGCACTTCAACATGCCAGACGTGAAATCAAAGATGCAATGAACAGGTTAGATCAGCAGCAGGCAAGCTCGGTTGTTGCATTGTGAGTCGCAATACGTCACGAGATTTGAATAGCACCCTGCTGCGCGGTTTGTTTCAGGGGGCGCACACCTCGTGCCTAACACCGTCTGTAGATGTGCAGTCTGTTTCTCGTTTCAAGCACCTTGATCGTCTTGGCAGTCAGGTTAGTCAAAAGTTACTGATCAGCGCTTGCGTTGACGGGAAGTCCCTGTAGTGCAACAACGCCAATGACAGTCCCTTCTTCTATCAATGGTTCGGTTTCAATTCCGTGACCATAGCTTTGCCATTGATCGACTCTGCTTGGAACTTCACCTTATCGCCAACCTTTAAGCCGTCGAGCATCTTCTTATCGGATACCTCGAAGCCCATGGTCATGGCCGGCATCGCCAGGTTCGGAATATCTCCGTGACGCAGGACGACAAGGTTCTTTTGGATGTCAACCTTGCGGACTTCACCATCAACTAAGGGCATGGTGGAAGCTGATGCACTTGCAGCTGGCTTCATTGGCATTTTCATGTCCTGAGCATGGACTGTTGTGAACGCTGCACATGTGAGGGCTGCGGCAAGTAAGTGAGTTGTTTTCATGGGTCTTTCTTTCTAAAAAATGGTTATGAAGCCTCGACTGAGGACGCTTTTAGGTTCGGAGAGTGGTGTTTAGTGATGGGGCGCTTCCGATGGATCAAGTACCAGGCAGCGGGGATGACAAGCATGCTCAATAGCGGGGCCGTGACCATCCCGCCGACCATGGGAGCAGCGATGCGGGTCATGACTTCAGAGCCGGTGCCATGTCCGATCAGGATGGGCAATAAGCCCGCCATAACCACGGCAACAGTCATGGCCTTTGGCCGCACGCGCATCACTGCGCCCTCGCGAATGGCAGCCAGCAACGTCTCCTCATTGTCTGGCTCGCCCGCGGCCAGATGCTGTTTCCATGCGTTCTGCAGGTAGACCAGCATCACGACGCCAAACTCCGCGGCAACGCCGGCCAGAGCAATGAATCCCACAGCGGAGGCGACTGACACAGCGTGGCCAAGTGCCCAGATGAACCAAAAGCCTCCCACCAACGAAAACGGTACTGCAGCCATGACCAATGCAGCGTCACTTGCGCTACGAAACAGTAAGTAGAGAAGCATGAAGATGACGGCCAATGTGAGTGGCACGACGACTGTCATGCGCTCTG
The DNA here is from genome assembly GCF_053615495.1 of Comamonas sp. HJ-2. Taxonomy (NCBI): domain Bacteria; kingdom Pseudomonadati; phylum Pseudomonadota; class Betaproteobacteria; order Burkholderiales; family Comamonadaceae; genus Comamonas; species Comamonas sp. HJ-2. Next base: position 9,730 of record NZ_JBSIFD010000032.1, read on the forward strand.
TGGCACGCTCTAGATACTCGAACTGACCGGACCAAGACAATGAATAGCCAGCAGGCATGGTCACCTGTTTTCCGACTAAAGCTTGCATGTCGTGAACGACGGAGCGCAGGTCCCGGCCACGCACGTCCACATAGACCCAGCCCGAAAGCCGTGCGTTCTCACTGCGGATCATCGGAGGTCCTTCCGTGACGGCGATTCTCGCCACATCCTGCAGGAGGACGGTCGCCCCCTTGTCAGTCACGAAAGGTAGCTTGCGCAGGCGTTCCAGCGAATCACGGATTTCGCGTGGGTAGCGTACGTTCACTGGGAAGCGCTCTCGCCCCTGAATAACTTCCCCTACATTCTCACCGCCGATGGCGGTGGATATGACCGCCTGCACGTCAGCCACAGAAAGGCCGAACCGTGCCGCGGCGTGTCGGTCTACATCCACGTCAATGTACCGGCCTCCAGTCAAGCGCTCTGCCAAGGCAGAAGCAACACCAGGCACGCCGCGCACGGCGGACTCAATCTGTGCCGCGAGCTTGTCGATGGTGGCGAGGTCCGGTCCGGCGACCTTGATGCCGACGGGACTCTTAATGCCGGTGGCCAGCATGTCGATACGGTTGCGGATCGGTGGCACCCACACGTTTGATAGACCCGGAACCTTGACCACCCGGTCCAGTTCTTCAACCAACTTCTCCGGGGTCATACCAGGACGCCATTGCTCACGTGGCTTGAACTGGATCGTGGTCTCGAACATCTCCAGCGGCGCAGGATCGGTCGCAGTATCTGCTCGTCCTGCCTTGCCGAACACACGCTGAACCTCGGGCACTGTCTTGATAAGCCGGTCTGTCTGTTGCAACAACTCTGCGGCCTTTGAGACCGAAATACCAGGTAACGCCGAGGGCATGTACAACAGATCGCCTTCGTCCAGCGGCGGCATGAACTCACCGCCCAGCCGCATGACCGGAATTGCGGTGATGGCCAGGGCCAATGCCGCTGCCAGCAGCGTGGACTTAGGAAAACGCAAAACCAACTCCAAAGCAGGCCGGTAAATGGCGATAAGGCTTCTGTTGATAGGGTTCGCAGTTTCCTTTGGAATGCGTCCTCGAATGAGGTATCCCATCAGCACTGGAACCAGAGTCACCGACAAGCCAGCAGCAGCAGCCATTGCGTAGGTCTTGGTGAAAGCCAGTGGTGAGAACAGCCGTCCTTCCTGGGCCTCTAGGGTGAACACGGGCAGGAACGACAACGTGATGACCAGCAACGAGAAGAACAGCGCAGGGCCGACTTCCACGGCTGATTGCGCGATCAGTTCCCAGCGCTCGGCCACGGACGGTGGGCGTCCATGTCGTTCTTCAAAGTGCTCCAGATGCTTGTGCGCAGCTTCGACCAGGACCACCGAGGCATCGACCATAGCCCCTAGAGCAATGGCCACACCGCCCAACGAGAGAATGTTCGCGCTCACGCCTTGCCAGTGCATCACGCCAAAAGCCGCTAGCACCCCAATAGGCAGCGTTACAACGGCCACCAGCGCCGAGCGCAGGTGGAATAGGAAGATGGCACAGACTACGGCGACGACGGCGAACTCCTCCAGGAGCTTGACACGCAGGTTATCGACCGCACGATCAATGAGCTGGGAGCGGTCATAGGTTTCCACCACCTCAACGCCTTTGGGCAGACTGGGCTTTAGCGTCTCTAGCTTGGCTTTGACGGCTTCGATGGTGGCACGGGCATTCTTTCCGGAGCGCATGACCACCACACCGCCCGTGACTTCACCCTCGCCATCCAGTTCGGCGATGCCTCGGCGCATTTCTGGGCCGATCTGGACAGTGGCCACGTCTTTAAGCAGCACAGGTGTCGCTCCGCTGAGGGTGAGCGGGATGGTACGGAAGTCCTCCAGTGATTGAAGAAATCCGCGCGAGCGCACCATGTACTCGGTCTCGGCCATTTCCACTACCGAACCGCCCGACGACTGATTGGCCTTCTGCAGAGCCTGCACGACCACGGACTGCGTAATGCCGAGCACTCGCATCCGGTCCGGGTCGAGCACCACTTGATATTGACGAACCATGCCGCCGATGCTGGCGACTTCTGCCACATCCGGAACGGTTTTCAGCTCGAATTTCAGAAACCAGTCGTTGAGGGCTCTCAGCTGTCCAATATCGTTATGGCCGCTGCGGTCGACCAGCGCGTACTCGTAGACCCAGCCCACACCAGTGGCATCCGGGCCTAGCGCGGCTGTCGCACCTACTGGTAAGCGGCTTTGCACCTGGTTCAGATACTCCACCACCCGTGACCGTGCCCAGTATGGATCGGTCTTGTCGTCAAACAGGATATAGACGAAGGAGTCGCCAAAGAACGAATAGCCTCGGACGGTTTTAGCCCCAGGTACGCTCAGCATGGTTGTGGTCAGCGGGTAGGTCACGAGGTCCTCCACCACCTGGGGCGGCTTGCCTGGGTAGGTGGTGCGAACGATCACCTGTACGTCGCTGAGGTCCGGCAATGCATCGACCGGGGTGCGAGATGCCGACCAGATGCCTACCGCCACGAGGAACGCGGTGGCAATCAGCACTAGAAAGCGGTTGGTGATGGACCAACGGATCAGAGCAGCAATCACTTGGCGCCTCCGGTGGTTCCAGCGGCGCTGCCGCTTTTCTGCACGGAGATGACTTCCCAATCCATGGGCCCGCCTTTTCGGAACTCGAAGCGCACCAGATCTCCTGGCTTCAAGCCCATGAGCGTCATCGAGTCGGCCTTGCCAAAGCTCATTGTCATGGCGGGCCACTTGAGAGCCGGCACAGGGCCATGCGAGATCGTGATCCCGTCGTCATCCATGCTTTCCACCTTGCCCTCGGCGCGGAAGATGTCGGGGGCTTCGGTGGCCGTAGCGGGCACAGGCTGGGATTGCCCGGCCTCCATGGCTCCCAGAGCTGACTTGAGCCGCGCTTCCGAGTCCACTAGGAATTGGCCGCTGGCAATCACCTCTTCGCCTTCGCGCAAGCCTTGCAGCACCTCCAATTGATCACCCAAGTCCTCGCCCAGTTTGATTTCCCGAGGCTCGAAGTTGCCAGACTCCTTGCGGACGATGACCAATGCACGGGTGCCGGTACGGATGACGGCTTCGGCAGGCAGGACTAGGCGCGAGGCTGGAGCGTCGCCGACCTGCAGGCGCAGCAGCAACCCGGGTATCAGTTTGCCGCTGCGGTTATCGACCTCGAATCGCGCTTGCAGGGTGCGTGTGCTGGCGTTGACCTGTGGCAGGATTTCCTTCAACTCGCCTTCGAAGGTTTGGGATGCATCGGCTTGCAGAACGGCCTTGACCTTCTGGCCACGCGTCAGACGTACGGCTTGTGCTTCCGGCACTTCAGCCACGGCCCAGACCTTCTCTAGGCCGGAGATACGGAACAACGTAAGGCCAGGTGACACCTGGGCTCCATCTCGCACACCAAGTTCCGTCACCACGCCATTTACCGGAGCCTGCAAGGTATAGCGAGCTTGGGCGACCCCGGTTTCCTCACTCTTGCGTACCAGTTCTGCGGGGATGGACATGGCGCGCATGCGCTCACGGGTTGCCGTAATAAGCTCCTGAGGTACACCTGAACGCTTGAGTGCGAGCAGTTCGTTTTGTGGCCCCAGCCACTCGGGCGCAAAAATGGTGGCCAAAGCCTGACCTTTGCGAACCTGCTCCATGGGAGCGCGCACAGCCAAATGCTCGACATAACCGGCAACACGGGTCTGAACGGCGACACTCAGACGCTCATCGAACTGCACCGTTCCAACGGCGTCGAACGACGCGCCGATGTCGGCTCGCTTGACCGTCGCGGTCCGAATGCCGAGGTTCTGCTGCACCGTTGGACTGACTTTGACACCTGTGTCATTGGCATCGTCCGCATAGACGGGCACCAATTGCATGTCCATGAATGGCGACTTGCCCGGTTTGTCAAAGCGTGGTCCCGGCACCATGGGGTCATGCCAGTAGAGGACCTTGCGCTCGCCTGTGGGAGCCTTGGATTCCGAGGCGGCTACGGCCTGGGGGGCAGCGCCTTCGGAGGTCAAGCGGCCAATAAAGAAGCCACCGGCTGCCAGCAGTACGCCTGCCGTAACCAATGAAGTGACCAGTGCTGTGCGCTTCATTGGGCACCTCCCTGAGCGATGGGTTTGAGGTTTAGTTGGGCCTGCGTACGTACCAAATCACGCTGCAGTGCGAGGAGTTTTCTCTGAGCTTCGACCTCGGCATGTCGTGCCTCAAACACGGCGGTCAGGGCCAATTGATTTGAGCGGTAGGCGGCCAGGGCGGCGGAAGTGCGCTGTCTGGCCGGAGTCACTACGGAGCCTTGGTATCTCTCGATACGCTGCTGCAGGCGCGCGGCGTCGCTAGTCAAGGTGCGGTAATCGGCCATGGCTGCGCGCATTCCCTCCGTCAGGTCAGCCTCTGCTTTGTCGACCATGGCCAGCTTGGCCGAGGTTTCGCGGTCTTGGCGCTGGCTTGGTGCGATTTGGAGCGGGATGCTGACGCCGACTGAAACCAAATCGGAATAGCCAGTGCGCTGGCCGTAGGACACTTCCCAGGTCCAGTTGGGAGAGCGCTCCTTGGCTGCGACGTTTGCACTCTGGCGAGCAATTTCGACGTCGCTTTTTAAGCCTGCGACGGCTGGATATCTCGCCACGTAGTCCCATTCCTCGGGAGCAGGGAAGGCAGGTGGCTTGTTGAGGGCATCGGGAAGAATGCCGATCCAGCGTTGCAGACTGACCATGGCTGCAGACTGTTGTTGGCGAACCTCTTCGCTTTCATCCTCTGCAATCCCTTTGGCGGATAGGAGCTGCAACGCTTCTGCGCTGTTGCCTGTGGCAGCTGCTATGCGGCTTTTTGCCGCATTCAGCTCCTCGTGCAAGTGATGCTCGGTTTGTGTGGTTAGCTTGAGTGCTTCAGTGGCGAACCAAGCATCGACATACGCCATGCTGACCTGCAGGCGAGCCTCGGCTTCGGCAATGTCTTTTTGTACGGCATCGCGGTCGGCCCGTGCACGAGCCGCACCTTCGCGTGCGGCTCGTTTATCGGCGGAGAGCCACTCTTGGCTGATACCGATGCGCTTCATCGTCATGGACTCACGGGTACCGCTGAAGCGGTCTGAGCCGGTAACCGGCAAATTGTCGATGCCGGCCCGCAGCATGGGATCTGGCAACTGACCCGCAGCCTGTATGGAATGGACAGAGCCTTGCATCGCCGCCTGGGCTGCGCGGGCTGCTTCGGAGCGTTGGACGGCCAAGCTTATTGCCTGGTCGAATGAAATCGATTCTGCAGCAGCAACGGCCGGCAGAAATACGGCAGCCAAGGAGGCTGCTCGCAAAAAAATAGGGGACATGGAAACTCCGTGGACGAACGAGGGCATTGCCGGCGTATGGACAAGCCACGCCAGCACCAGTCAGTCGACGGAGTGATCAGACTCTGAGTCTGAGAGTAGAGAGAAAAAGAGGGTCCGGAGGCGGTCGAACCTCCAAGGTGATGGGCCAGGACACTGCAAGTGCAGCATCAAATTCGAGCACTAGCGGCAGCTCCAACACCTGCACGATGGCAGGTAATGACGCCACGGGCAGTTTGACTGCTTCGAAGGTCACATCCGGGGCATTGGTGTACTGATGACACAGAACCGGTTGCTGTTGGTCCATACCTTCGCATGGTATGCCGGCCTCCATCCTGGCCGTCATTGCATCAACGCCTTCCTCCTGTGGGCAGACGTAACCCGCCAACGCCAGCTGTGCGAACAGCAGCGAAAGCACCACAAGGACTGCGGTGGATAGGCGGTGAATGCGACTTCGTAGCATGGCAGCAGTTAGTGTAGTCAATCTACCAGGGGTACGCGGTGAAGGCCATACGTTGCTACCGATCTTTAAATGCTACAGATCTTCGGCAAGCCAGTGGTTAACTCGCATCCTAGGAGCAAACGCTACAGCTGTGTCTGAAGGAAGCGCGACACCGTATGCACAACTCAGTTCTGAAGAAGGCGGTGTCCTGTCCCATCCTCAAGTTAATGGATGAGGAAACATGCAATGTGATGCTCGGTAGCGATATCCGCCTCGGTGAGTCCGCGCATCGTTGAACCCAGTGTCGCCCCCCTAAGTGATGATTGCGATCATCTGGGCCGAAATTCTTCCGGGAAATTTGTAGTTCGCTCAAGCTGATGTTCTACATGCAGAGGCCTCTGTTGCTTGAGGCCTCTGCGGTAGATCGGAACAAAAATGCAGGAAAGAGCTGCATCCGCGATGCATGCGTCTTTGATGGAGATCAGCCTGCAAATGATTGGAGGCGAGCATCTCGCGCAGCTGGCGATTCATTACGCGTTTCGTTGATCACTTGCTCGCGGGTTTTGCTCGATCCTGTCTCGGGAGTTCCACGTGGGAAATTGCTTTCACCGTAAGAAAGGCGGCCCTGCTTCATGGCGGCTTCAGTCTCTGCCTTGACTTGAGCTCGGGTTTTCTGGCTTTCAAAGTGCTGCGGATGCACGATCACGCCTTGTTCATTGTTGGCTGGATGCTCGTAGGCTGCAGAGGCCATTCCAGGAAGAGCCAGGGTGACAACGGCAGCAACGCTTGCGAGTACGGAGGAAATGGAGATGCGGTTTTGAGACATGGTTGGCTCCTAAGACAGTTGATGAACACATCTCCTGGACCTTGATCAAGGTGAGGAGAAGATGGGTTGATCTTAGGAGTCGGAGCCCAACAAAATCAGGTCTGTCCGGTGACATTGTTGTCAGCTTTTTCGCGGCAGCTCTTACCCCAAATCTGCATACCAATAAACCCAAAGCGAAAAGCGAAGACCAACGTAGTTGACGTACACAGCGTGCTCCAGTGCATGTGCAGACAGATACTTGACATTCACATCATGTGAAGGATGAAACTTTAGCCACAAGCTTTAAAGGAGTACGTAATGGCTATTTTTCGCATCAATGACATGAAATGTGGTGCCTGTGCCGCGCGGATTCAGCGCTCCATTTTGGCGATCGATGATGAAGCAAAGATCGGAGTGAATGCGCGAGATAAAACGGTGCAAGTCTCTGGCGATCTGAGCGACGCCGACTACATGTTGGCCATCCAGACCGCTGGATACACTCCAGAATTATTGGCGTTAGCCGAAGCCGAGCAGGCAAATGCTGAGAAGCCGCAGACGAAATGCTGCGGCTCAACTTCAGCAAAGACATCTTGCTGCGGATAGTGTCTTCTTGCTTTCAAGAAAAGCCTGTTTTCTGATCTGCTTAGGAAGTCGGCTGCGGAGTGGGGAATTTCAAGGTGAAGCGAGTTCGTCCATCGGCTGAAGTGGCGGTAATGGAGCCTCCATGAGCTTCGGCAATTGCTCGGGTGATGGCCAAACCCAATCCGCTACCGTCTGAGTCCGGATGAGCCCTGGAGGGGTCTGCTCGATAGAAGCGGTCAAATAACCTGGGCAAGACTTTGGGATCAATGTCCTGTCCTGTATTTTCCACAGTGACAAGTGTCCAGGAAGCGGAGGCCGCAATGTCGATGGTGACCATGCCTGCCTGAGGCGTGTAGCGCAAAGCATTAGATAGCAAATTACTCACAGCACGATGGAACATCAGTCGATCACCATCAACGAGTCCATCGCCTTTTAACTTCAAATGAATTTGCTTTTCTTCAGCGACAGCCTCGTAGAACTCCAGCAATGCATACGATTCTTGCTTTGCGGAAAACTGTTCCTTGCGCGGCAAGCTCACGCCCCGTTCGGTTTTGGCCAGGAACAGCATATCTGACACCATGCGAGCCAAACGCTGAAACTCTTCGGCATTCGAGGCAAGAATGTCTCGGTATGTCGCGGCGTCACGCTTGGATGCCAGCACAACCTGAGTCTGCGTCAACAGGTTGCTGATGGGCGTGCGTAGTTCATGGGCCAGATCAGACGCGAAATCTGTCAGTCGCTGAAAATCGTCCTGCAACCGATCCAGCATGCGATTGAGCTCATGCGCCAAATCGGCCATTTCTACGGGTACAGCCTGGACCGGCATGCGTTCACTCATCTTCTGTCCCGTCACAACGGCCGCCCGTGATTTCATCTCTCGCAGCGGTGCCAGCCCTTGCCGAGCGGCGAGCCAAGACAGAAGTGAGCACAGCAAAATTGCTGCGATCACATAAATGGCAAAGCTTGTGCGAATTCCGTTGAGGAATTGAATGTGATGCTTGGTGTCTGCTGCGATCAGTACCTTTAATGGTGACGGTGCGTAGGCCGGTAGCGTCTCAAAGCTCAAGATGTGGAATTCTGCGTCTGCATGCCGCCACACCCCAAACGATACTTCCTTGTCGATAGAAGCCGAGTTGCGATCCGGCACTGCAAAGCCGGATGCGGGCGATTGAAATACGGTTTCTCCTTGGGCATCTTTCACCTGGACTTGAAGATCCTCGTGATAGTTCAGTGCCTCATTTAAACGCCAACGAGCATCATCGACCGACTTCGTGTTCTGGAGAATTTTCTCGATCAAATGGCGCTTGTCCTGAAGCGTCATTCGGTCCAATTCCACGAAATGCTCCTCTGTAACGACTAGGAATAGGCCGCCTAAACCTAGCACTACGGCTGCCGCAACAACCGTGAAACAGAGGGCCAAGCGACTCGTTAAAGAAAGCTTTACCTTGCGAGTGAAACGCTGCACCTATTCCTCCTCGGGGACATCAAGCACATAGCCCATTCCCCGTACGGTCTGGATCAGTTTGATCGAGTGGCCTTCGTCAATTTTGGCTCGCAGACGGCGCATGGCCACCTCAATGACGTTGGTGTCGCTGTCGAAATTCATGTCCCATACCTGCGATGCGATCAATGAACGTGGCAGCACTTCACCATGTCGGCGCATCAGCAACTCTAAGAGTCCGAACTCTTTGGCTGTGAGGTCAACACGTTTGCCATTGCGAGATACGCGACGACGCAGCAGGTCTAGCTCGAGATCTGCAACAGTCAGAGTAGTACCTTCGTTGGCCGGATGTCCACGTCTAAGAATGATGCGAACTCTGGCGAGTAGTTCTGCGAAAGAAAACGGCTTTACCAGGTAATCATCAGCGCCGAGCTCTAGTCCTTTGACACGGTCCTCGACATGGTCCCGTGCAGTAAGAAACAGGACCGGCATATGTAGTCCTCGATCACGCAAAGACTGGAGCACCTGCCAACCATTGAGGCCCGGCAGCATAACATCCAAGATCACCAAGGAGTACTCCCCTTGCAAAGCCAGATGTAAGCCGTCTGAGCCATTTGGGACGAGGTCAGCAATGTAGCCAGCCTCGGTCAATCCCTGGCGCAGGTACTCACCTGTTTTAGGCTCATCTTCAACAATCAAAATCCTCATGTACTCGCTCCGCTGCAGTGGACGATCAAGAGTGTGCCGAGTTTGAAGCCCTCTGACATGAAGATAAGAAAAATGTAATGTTCCTGAAATCCTGGCGATAGAAAGGCCAACACTGCCTCGTTGTTCCTTCCTGGGAAGTCATCAAGCGTGGCTAGCAGAGTGAACCTTTTGACTGCATCGAAGGCATTTCTGGATAGAAGCCCTCCGTCGCACCAAACATGACGCGAGCATTACATGAATGTAATGAATGAGTCACTCCTCCGAAATTCAGCACGCCCTAGCATACTGAACATATCGAGCGCTCATTGCATCAGGCAAGCGTCGCCGAAAACGAATTTCTTGGAAGCTCTGGAGGATTTCACCTTATGCCGCGTCATTCGCCATTTTTTGTCACTCCCACTCAAGGGTTCTCTCGTCGGCGCTTCGTTCAGGGGCTGGCCGCAGGAGGCGTTCTGGCGGGCCTGTCAACGCAGTCGCTCATGGCATTCGCACAGCAGAGCTCCACAGTCCGCGGGGCCGCTCCGGTGCTGAAGGGTAACGAGTTCGATTTGGTGATCGCCGAGTCCGCCGTCAACTTTACGGGCAAGCCAGGGATGGCGACAACGATCAATGGATCGCTTCCTGCACCAACCCTGCGCTGGCGAGAGGGGGAGACGGTGACGATTCGCGTCACGAACAAGCTGCGCGAGGCCACTTCTATTCATTGGCACGGCATTATCTTGCCCTACCAGATGGACGGAGTTCCAGGCATCAGCTTTGCGGGCATTCCTCCTGGAGAGACGTTTACCTACCGTTTCAAGGTTCAGCAAAGCGGTTCCTACTGGTATCACTCACATTCAGGCATGCAGGAACTCACCGGCATGTATGGAGCGATCATCATTGATCCCGCAGGACCTGAGACTATCCGTGCAGATCGTGATCATGTCGTGCTCTTCTCTGACTGGACTGACGAAGACCCCATGCGCGTTTTCGCAAAGCTCAAGGTTCAGGGCGACTACTACAATTACAACCAGCCCACGGTCTTTGATTTCTTCCGTGATGCATCGCGTGATGGCGTGTCAGCGGCATTAGACAAGCGCAAGATGTGGAACGAGATGCGCATGAATCCAACGGATTTAGCCGACCTCTCTTCTGCGACCCTGACCTACCTCGCAAATGGCGTCACACCTGCAGGCAATTGGACTGCTCTTTTCCGTCCGGGCGAGCGTGTCCGGCTGCGCATGGTCAACGGCGCGGGCAATACCTTCTATGACGTACGTATACCGGGCCTGAAGCTCACGGTGGTTCATGTTGACGGTGTCGACGTAGAGCCTGTGACTGTCGATGAATTCCGATTCGGCCCTGGCGAAACCATAGACGTGATTGTCGAGCCACGTGATGACGCCTATACGATTTTTGCCCAGTCGATGGACCGAACAGGCTACGCACGCGCTACGTTAGCAGTGCGCGAAGGCCTGCAGGCTCCAGTCCCCGCACTCGATCCCGTCGAATGGCTGGGTATGAGCGACATGATGGGCGCCATGAGCCATGGCAGTTCTGGAGCCGACATGGACATGACCGGCATGTCTGGGATGACCGGCATGTCTGGGATGACCGGCATGTCTGGGATGACGGGTATGGCCGGGATGGCTGGTATGTCGGGGGCAATGGCCGGCATGGATCATGGTGCGATGGCCGGCATGAATCACGGTGGTATGGCGATGGACCATAGTCAGCATGTCAAGCCTGCTGGGAGCTTGGCAGTGCCCAGCACCACCGCACGCCATGCTCGCACTGAATATGGCGCAAGAACAGATATGCGAGTCGATATGGCCCGAACCAATCTTGACGATCCCGGTATCGGTCTGCGCAATAACGGCAGACGGGTGCTGACCTTGGCAGATCTGCATACACCTTCAGGTCCGATGGACTCGCGCGGTCCTGGACGAGAGGTGGAGTTGCACCTGACGGGGAATATGGAGCGATATTCCTGGTCTCTTGATGGATTGGAGTTCGGGCAATCAACGCCTGTTCACTTCCGTCACGGCGAGCGTTTGCGAGTCATCCTGCACAACGACACGATGATGACTCACCCTATGCACTTGCATGGGATGTGGAGTGAACTGGAGAGCCCTGATGGTCGATTCCTCGCCCGTCGACACACCTTGCCAGTACAGCCTGCACAACGCATCAGCTTCTTGGTGACGGCAGATGCTCTGGGGCGCTGGGCATGGCATTGCCACCTGATGTTCCACATGGATGCAGGCATGTTCCGCGAAGTCGTAGTGTCTTGAACAAACCTCACAAGGAAGATCAAAAATGTCCAAAGCACTCCCTATTCGTGCATTGTCCACTGCGCTCCTCGCTCTGGTGAGTATTGCGGCCCAGGCGCAAAGCGACCATTCATCGCATGGCCAAGCGAATATGCAAATGGAAGCACCGGCAAGCCCTGCCACAACTGCAGCTGATCCACATGCAGGTCATGGTGCTATGACTGGCAGCGCTGCAAGCGGCCCTGCGATGGATCACGGCAGCATGCAGATGCAAGGGGGATCCGCACCTCCAGATGCTCGCGACCCACATGGGTATTCCAATGGGTTGACCTTGGGATCGGGCGATTACGCGGTGCCTGGCGTCCCGCGCTTGATGCTTGCGGACGAGCATACCTTTGCCTCGCTGCGTGGTGAGACCCTGGAACGCCGTTTTTCACGCAGAGGTGATGATTCAACGGCCTATGACTTGCAAGCATGGTACGGGACCTCATACAACAAAGCTGTCTTGAAGGCAGAAGGTGACGTCGCCAAAGGAAAGCTCGAAGAGTCTCGCACCGAACTGCTTTGGAGCCGTGCTGCCACAACCTATTGGGATACACAGTTGGGTCTGCGCTTAGACAACGGCGTGGGACCTAGCCGTCAATGGCTGGCATTTGGTGTGCAGGGCCTGGCCCCTTACTGGTTCGAGCTGGAGGCCACAGCCTATGTTGGCAGTGGCGGCAGAACTGCGCTTCGCCTAAATGCAAGCTACGAACTATTGCTGACTCAGCGCCTGATCCTTGAGCCAAGAGCTGAAATGCAGTTTTACGGCAAGGATGATCCAGAGCGGCATATCGGCAAGGGCCTAGCCGAAGCATCTGCGGGCCTGCGACTGCGCTACGAGTTCAGCCGTCAGTTCGCTCCATATATCGGAGTGGAACGTGCGGGAAGTTTCGGGCGAACCGCTGATCTCGTTCGTGCCGACGGTGGCCGTGCTCAGCAAACACGTTGGGTGGCCGGTGTCCGCTTCTGGTTCTAGCCAGACCAATGTCCCCTTCCTAGTTGGCGCGTCCTTGGGAGCGCCAACTCTACAGACCTAGATTCGACATCTGTTTTCAAACCACCATCACACTTAGATAGGAGTCTCTCATGAACCGCTCAAACCTGGTCGCTAAGTTCATCGCGCCAATTGCCGCAACACTGTTCGCTTCCGCAGCATTTGCACATCCTTCGTTAGTTTCCTCCTCTCCTGCGGATAAGTCGCAGGTCGCGGCACCTGCCACGATTGAGTTGAAGTTCTCGGAAACGCTGGTTCCTCAGTTCTCGGCAGCGAACTTGATCATGACGGGGATGCCCGGAATGCCGAACCACGGCGCAATGAAGGTCAGCGCAAGCGTCTCTGGCGCTAGCGATGGCAAAACCATGGTCATTACTCCCGCTCAGACGCTTCAACCCGGTGCCTATCGCGTGGATTGGCGTGCAGTGTCGTCAGACACACACCCTATCAATGGCAACGTCACATTCCAGGTGAAGTAAGCAAATGGCCGAGGATTGGTTCACCATCGTATTGCGCCTTGCGCTGTATCTGGACATGGCTGCAGGTTTTGGCGTCGCCATGTTCAGCGTCTATGCCCTTGGCCACGACGAGCGATCCTTGGCAATTGCGCGTCGCTATCGCGTTTGCGTTGGTGTATGTGCAGTAATCGGGATTGGACTGTCAGTGATTGGCATGACAGTCCTTGCCAAGGCCATGTCCGGTGCGCAAACTTACTCCGAGTTGTCAACGCATATCTTCGAGATGCTCATCACCGGCACTCACATGGGCCTTGCTTGGTGCATTCGTATTCTTGCGCTAGCGCTTTGCATCTTGATTGCCCTAGTGAAGTTCAATCCAACGTTTCGCTTCGTTGCCATGTCCGTATCTAGCGGTGTAGCGCTGGCGACACTGGCCTGGGCTGGTCATGGAGCGATGGACGACGGAATGCGTGGATACATCCACCTTGCTTCAGACATCTCCCACCTCTGGGCAGCAGGTGCATGGGTCGGCGCGTTGCTTGCTTTTTTGATCTTAGCCACAAGTAGGGCAAATGCGACACAGGACACCGTAGCCATATTGAGCCGCACATCAAACGGCTTTGCCCATGTCGGAACGCTGATCGTTTTCGTTCTTGCGGCCAGTGGTGTAGTCAACTATGTATTGATCGCAGGGCCTTCGCTTGATCCGCTTGTTTCGACACTCTATGGTCAGTTGCTGCTAGGCAAGCTAGTGCTGGTTCTCGGAATGCTTGCTTTGGCAGCTGCAAATCGGTTCCGGCTTAGTCCAAGTCTGGAGGCATCATTGGGCTCAGGGAATCGCGCGCAAGCAGTCGCTAAGCTACGCCAGAGCCTGTTCATGGAGACAACACTTGCAGTTCTGGTTTTGGCGAGTGTGGCTTGGCTAGGGATTCTTTCCCCAAAAGGAATTTGATCCTCCGAGATCAACCACCGACAGCAGAAGCGGAGCTGCTCTAAGCAGACGTAGACACTGATAGGAAGGGTAAAACGCTTCCGTCGATTCATGCTTGGATGGCGTCCGCGTCATGTAGTCAGACAAAGGCCATCTCAACAAAGAACTATTTCTTAAATTGAGATGGCCACAAGCAGCGAACTCTGATTGCGCTATCTCAGAATAGGTGGATAGAGTTGTTTTTCGAGCAGATTCTGGCTTGACATTCACATGGTGTAAGGGCCAAGAATCGATCCAACATCGTGAAGGGCCATCGGCATGCATCATCATCAGCATCGATCTTCTTCAGAGTCAGTTGAGTTGGAAAACACCATGACTGAGGCTGAGCCTTTGAAGGATCCTGTTTGCGGCATGACTGTCTCTCTACAGTCGCCTCATCAGATAGTTCACGAGGGACGGACCTATCGCTTCTGTAGTGCCGATTGCCAGCAAAAATTTGCTCATGCCCCTGCGCAATTCATATCGAGTAGCGGGCAGGCGGATCACGCAGTAGAGGGCTCAGTCTATGTATGCCCAATGCATCCTGAAGTCCATCAAGATCATCCGGGGCGTTGTCCTAAATGCCAAATGCATTTAGTGCCTGAGGCCCAGTTGCTCAGCTCGCACGAACATGCTCATGTGGCTGCAAGTCATTCAGATCAGAAATCGTTTGATGACTCGGGCGTGGTTCCCGCCGGAACGATCTATACCTGCCCGATGCATCCGGAGGTCCGGCAAGATCATCCCGGAAACTGCCCTAAATGCGGAATGACTCTGGAGCCACTGATCCCGGTTGGAGAAGAGGACAACAGTGAGTTGCAAGACTTCCAACGGCGATTCTGGTGGACGCTACCACTCACCCTGATTGTTACCACTCTGGCCATGTTCGGACACAAGTTCGGCTGGTTCACTATGCAGACCCAAACATGGGTCGAGTTGACTCTTTCCCTGCCCGTGGTGCTATGGACGGGCTGGCCCTTTTTTGTTCGAGGCTGGCAGTCAATCATCCACCGCAGTCCGAACATGTGGACGTTGATCAGCTTGGGATCGGGAGCCGCCTTTGTCTACAGCCTCGTAGCGACGCTGGCACCTGGTGTGTTTCCCGACTCGTTCGTATCCATGGGCCGTGTAGCTGTTTATTTCGAGGCAGCGGTGGTCATCATTTCTTTGACCATGTTGGGGCAGATCATTGAGCTGAAGGCTCGCTCTCAGACCTCGGCCGCTATCAAATCATTGCTTAGCCTAGCTCCTAAGACGGCAAGGCGTATCAATGCAGATGGCAGTGAGGAAGATGTTCCCCTCAGCCACGTGCATGTCGGAGACCTGCTGCGCGTACGTCCAGGCGAGAAAGTACCCGTGGATGGCATTGTCACGGAAGGTCAAAGCGCCGTTGATGAATCGATGCTCACGGGCGAGCCAATACCTGTGACAAAGCGCGTTGACGACAAACTGATCGGCGCCACACTCAATACGAGTGGAGCTCTGGTCATGAGGTCAGAAAAGGTGGGCACTGCCACCATGCTCTCCCAGATAGTTCAGATGGTTGCATCGGCCCAACGGTCTAAGGCACCGATGCAGCGAATGGCCGACGTAGTGGCTGGAAAGTTCGTTCTGGTTGTCGTGCTAGTTGCTGTAGTGACCTTCTTCGTCTGGGGAATTTTTGGCCCAGAGCCCAGTTGGGTGTTTGGGTTGATCAATGCCGTCGCGGTACTCATCATCGCCTGCCCATGCGCGCTAGGTTTGGCCACACCCATGTCAGTAATGGTGGCCACAGGGCGCGCTGCAGAGCAAGGCGTTTTGTTCCGTGACGCAGGCGCCATCGAAAAAATGCGTGAAGTGGATACGCTCATCGTAGATAAAACGGGCACCCTGACAGAAGGTCGGCCTGCATTCGATAAAGCGATTCCTGCTCCAGATTTCACCGCTGACGAAGTTTTGAGGCTTGCCGCTAGCTTGGATCAGGGGAGCGAGCATCCGCTTGCGGATGCCATCGTCCGAGCTGCACGTGAACAAGGCTTGCAACTCGCTAAACCTGTGGACTTCGATTCCGCCAGCGGTATTGGTGTACGTGGAACCGTTGAGGGGCGGCGCTTGGCATTAGGCAACACCACACTGATGGCTCAAGAAGGCGTTTCTGTATCTTCCTTGCAAGCGGACGGAGAACGCCTGCGAGGAGAGGGTGCAAGCATCATGCATTTAGCGGCTGATGGGAAGTTCGCAGGCATCCTGGCAGTAACAGACCCTATCAAAGCTAGCACTTTGGATGCCATTCAAACGCTTCATGCAAGCGGCTTGCGAATTGTCATGGCAACCGGAGATGGTCTTACCACAGCCAAGGCTGTTGGTGCCAAGCTTGGAATTGATGAAGTCCATGGCGAAGTCAAGCCCGCCGACAAGCTAGCTCTCGTGGAGCGATTGCAAAGTGAAGGCCATGTGGTTGCCATGGCTGGTGATGGGATCAACGATGCGCCGGCCTTGGCAAAAGCTGATGTAGGTGTGGCCATGGGAACCGGGACCGACGTAGCAATGAACAGCGGTCAGATCACGCTGGTCAAGGGTGATTTGCGTGGCATTGCCCAGTCGCGTGAAATCTCAACTGACACAGTGCGCAACATGCGGCAGAACTTACTATTTGCCTTTATATACAACGGAATTGGTGTGCCGATTGCTGCGGGAGTTCTGTACCCGTTCACTGGGTGGCTTCTTTCGCCAATGATCGCAGCGTTAGCAATGAGCTTAAGTTCAGCATCTGTGATCTTCAACGCGCTGCGGTTGAGTAAGTCGAATCGCCTCAACTGAATTAGCGACCAGTGTCTACGAAATCACTGATTCGGCCCCTTTCGCCATAAGCTGCATTTATGGAGGGGTCGACTTTGCTCATAGCTCTATACATTAATTCAATAATTGATGTATTATCAACTCATGCAAGAAGCAAACGTCATTCGCTCACTCTCCGCTCTGGCTCACGAGGCCCGATTGCGCGTATTTCGCGCCCTTGTTGTGGCCGGACCTGAAGGCCTGACACCTAGTGCATTAGCTGAGCAGCTAGGCATCGCGCCGAATGCACTGTCCTTTCATTTGAAAGAGCTTTTTCATGCCGACCTGGTCAGCCAGGAACGGCAGGGCCGAAACGTGCTCTATCGCGCGGCCTTCCCCGTGATGAACGATCTGTTGGCATATCTCACCGAGAACTGCTGCCAGGGCGCGGTTTGTACCGATGACGCCGCTATGCCATGCCAGTGCTAGACGTCGCTGCAAGCTTTTCCCACACCCAAGTCCTGCTGCCAAAACCATGTCTGACAACAAAGCTCCCCTGAACGTCCTGTTCCTGTGCACTCACAACTCGGCACGCAGCATCTTGGCCGAGGCCTTGCTCAACGATATGGGTCAAGGCCGTTTTAAGGCCTATTCGGCGGGCAGCAGCCCCCGAGAGAATCAGCAACCCAATCCGCTGGGGCTGCAAGTGCTGCAAAAGGCCGGTGTCTCGGTAGATGGTTTGCGCAGCAAGAGCTGGGACGAGTTTGCGGTGTCTGGCGCGCCGCATATGGATCTGATCATCACCGTGTGCGACAACGCCGCTGGTGAAGTCTGTCCGTTTTGGCCTGGTCACCCCGCCACAGCGCATTGGGGCTACCCGGACCCCTCGGAAGGCGATGCCTCTGACGATGCAAAGCTGGAAGCCTTCCGGCAGACGATGCACATGATTCGTCGTCGCCTGGAGCTATTGGTGAACCTGCCGGCGCAAAAGCTGGAGCAGGCTGTGCTGCAGTCCACGGCGCGTGAACTCTCTTCGCACTGAATCCCGTTACTGCCATTGCGATCCAGCTCCAAAGTCTGGATTGCAGCACCAGGCTTCACTGACGTCCGCACGCTGTGGGCGGCACTGATGCCGACTCATAGCTTTTCTAGGACCTATACGTCATGTTGACGGCCATCCTTATTTTCATCTTCACCCTGGCGCTGGTTATCTGGCAGCCACGCGGCCTTGGTATTGGTTGGAGCGCTTCGATTGGGGCCGGTATCGCGCTGCTGATGGGAGTCGTGCACTTGGCTGATATTCCGGTGGTCTGGCATATCGTCTGGAATGCCACGGCGACCTTTGTCGCCGTCATCATCATCAGCCTTTTGCTGGATGAGGCCGGTTTCTTCGAATGGGCTGCATTGCACTTTGCCCGCTGGGGTGGTGGCAGTGGAGTCAAGCTGTTTGCTTTCATCGTGCTGCTGGGGGCCGCCGTTTCGGCCCTGTTCGCCAATGACGGAGCAGCCCTGATTCTCACGCCCATCGTGATGGCCATGCTGGTGGCGCTGGGCTTTTCTCCGGCAGCAACGCTGGCATTTGTCATGGCCGCCGGGTTTATTGCCGACACCGCGAGTCTGCCGCTGATCGTCTCCAATTTGGTGAATATCGTTTCCGCCGACTTTTTCAAGATAGGCTTCAACGACTACGCATCGGTGATGGTGCCGGTCAACATCGCCTCGGTCCTGGCCAGCCTCGGTGTGCTGCTGCTGTTTTTCCGACGCGATATTCCTGCCACCTACGACGTGGCCCAGCTCAAACAGCCCTCGGCTGCGATCAAGGATGTGGCCACCTTCCAGGCCGGCTGGGTCGTGCTGGTCTTGCTGCTGGTCGGCTTCTTCGCGCTGGAGCCCCTGGGCGTCCCTGTCAGTGCCGTGGCCGCCGTGGGAGCTGCGATCTTGTTGGCGGTGGCTGCGCGTGGCCATGTCATCAGCACCAGGAAGGTGCTTCATGGCGCTCCATGGCAGATTGTGGTGTTCTCGCTGGGTATGTACCTGGTGGTCTATGGGCTGCGCAACGCGGGGCTTACGGATTACATCGCCATGTTGCTGAAGCAGTTTGCAGCCGGTGGCGTGTGGACCGCTTCACTGGGCACAGGCGTGCTGTCTGCGGTGCTGTCTTCCATCATGAACAACATGCCCACGGTCTTGATCGGAGCTTTGTCCATCGACGCATCCACGGCCAGCGGGACGGTCAAGGAAGCCATGGTCTACGCCAATGTGATTGGCTGCGATCTCGGCCCCAAGATCACGCCGATTGGCAGCCTGGCCACGCTCCTCTGGCTGCATGTGCTCGCCAAGAAAGGCGCAACCATTGGCTGGGGCTACTACTTCAAAGTCGGTGCGGTGCTGACCATGCCCGTGCTGCTCATCGCACTTGCAGCGCTGGCCTTGCGGCTCAGCGTGGCGTCTTGAATCTTTGCAACGGAAATCTAGCGCTATGAGCGACATCACGATCTACCACAACCCTGCTTGCGGTACCTCTCGCAATGTTCTGGCCCTGATCTGCAACAGCGGGGAAGAGCCCACGGTCATTGAATACCTCAAGACGCCTCCTGATCGCGCCACGCTGGCGGGCCTGATCCAGGCCATGGGCATGCCAGCGCGCGATCTGTTGCGCCAAAAAGGTACGCCGTATGACGAGCTTGGCTTGGGTGCGCCCAAATGGACGGACGAGCAATTGATTGACTTCATGCTCCAGCACCCCATCCTGATCAATCGCCCGATAGTGGTCACCCCTCTGGGAACCCGCTTGTGCCGTCCCTCGGAGGCCGTGCTGGACATCCTGTCAAAGCCTCAGCAGGCCGCATTCTCCAAAGAAGACGGGGAAGCCGTCATTGACTCGAAAGGAAATCGAATTGGCAATCTCTGATCTACCGAACCTCGACGAACAAGTCTTTGAAAAGCCCAGCCTGGAAGGCCTTTTACCCGCACAGCGCGCGACGCATGCGCCTCGCATTCTGCTGCTGTATGGCTCGGTTCGTGACCGTTCCTACAGCCGACTGCTGACCGAAGAGGCGGCGCGCCTGCTGCGCAAGATGGGTGCCGAGACCAGGATCTTCGATCCGCGTGGCCTGCCGCAGCCCGATGGTGCCCCCGACGATCACCCGAAGGTCAAGCAACTGCGTGAGCTGGCTGTGTGGGCCGAGGGGATGGTCTGGACCTCTCCAGAGCGTCATGGTGCCATGAGCAGCATCCTCAAAGCGCAGATAGACTGGATTCCTTTGTCCGCTGGTGCCGTGCGACCGACGCAAGGCAAGACATTGGCGGTGATGCAAGTCTCGGGTGGTTCGCAGTCCTTCAATGCGGTCAACCAGATGCGGGTGCTGGGTCGCTGGATGCGCATGATCACCGTCCCGAATCAGTCGTCCGTTGCCAAGGCATTTTCCGAGTTCGACGAGACTGGCCGGATGAAGCCCTCTTCGTATTACGAACGGGTGGTGGACGTGATGGAAGAGTTGGTCAAGTTCACGCTGCTGACGCGAGACTGTTCGGACTACCTGGTGGATCGCTACAGCGAGCGCCGTGAAAGTGCCGAAGAACTGTCCAAACGGGTCAACCAACGCAGCATTTAAACGATACAGATGGCACTGAGCCGCACGCAAGTCACAGTCATGCTCGGGATTGCCCAGACCCTGTCCTGGGCCTCGTCGTACTACTTGCTCGCGGTGCTGGCCAGGCCAATCAGTCAGTCGACAAGCACCTCGTACTCTCTGGTGTTCGGCGCTTTCTCGGCAGCCTTGCTGGTGGCTGCGGCGGTAGGCCCCATCGCGGGCCGACTGATTGATCGCTTTGGCGGAAGGTCGGTGCTTCTCGCCAGCAATCTGGTTTTTGCCTGTGGCTTGCTGATGTTGAGCCAGGCCACGCAGACACTGCATATCTTCGTGGCGTGGGCGTTCATGGGCGTGGCGATGGGCAGCGGCCTCTACGAAGCCGCGTTTACCAGTGTGGTGCACCTGTATGGGGTCGCCTCAGAAAACGGAAAATAAAGCACGTTAAGGCAAAACGGCTCCGCCGTTGGGCATCAATACGGCTTTGTCATTGACGCGCTGTCGCGCATTCCTGGCAGAACACAACAGCAGGATCGGCGTTCAACAGTTCCGGCTCCAAATCACTGTGACAGGCGCAGCACAGCCCATAGGTGCCAGAGTCGAGGCGGGCCAGCGCAGCTTCGACCTTGCGCTTGCGAATGGTCAGCCGCTCCCGCAATCCTTGGGCAAGAGCCTGTTGTTGGAGGGCGTCGATACGCGACACCCTACCGACACAGGATTGATCCAGCTCGACCGGCGCGGCGGACTGTTGAGCCTGCTGGATTGCCTCAACGGTTTCCCTTTGCTCGATCAGCAGTCGAGCGCGGAACTGTTCCATGTCCATTGAGGCGACTCCTTCGCTATCGCAGTAGAAGCGTGGGGATGGTCGAGGAACGCAGCAGGTCAGCGGTCTTGCTGCCGAACATCAAAGTGCGCAGCGGCGAGTGACCGAATGCGCCCATGATGAGCATGTCGATGGACTGCTCCTTGACCGTCTTGGCGATGATGCTTTCCGCATCGCCGGGGATCAGTGAGGCGGTGACGTCGAAGCCAGCCGATTCCAAGGTGGTCTTGGCCCAATCAAGCTGCTTGGGTGCATCCTGGCTTTTCTTCCCCGACATCAGCAGGATGATAGGCAAACCTCGGAACAGCGGGCTGCCAGCGACCATTTCGACGCCACGCCGGGTCACGACACCGCCGTCGAAGGCGATCATCACGCGCTGCGGCTCTTTGAAGCCTTCGGTCACGGTCAGGATCGGTTTGTGCAGCGAACGTACCACCCGCTCCACATTGCGGCCCAAGTCGCGCTGTGTGGCTTCTGCGGCTTCGCCACGGCGTCCGAGTATCAGCAGGCGCACGCCGTCTTCCTGTTCGGCCAGCGTTGCTTCAAGTTCGCCGTGCCGCTGGCGAACATCGACCAGCGCGGCACCGGCAGCGGTGGCCCGTTCGCGCAGTCGGTTCAGGAAGATGCGGCCTTGCTCGCGAGCATTCTTGGTGCGGGCCTCGTCTTCGGCGGTGAGCTTGGTCAGCAGATTTTCCTGGGCGTCAATGCCGATGGCACCGCTGTGATCTTCGCCCGATCCCTGCTCGGGGTGGCGGTCGATGACGTGCAGAAACTCCAGCGGCGCGTCCATTCGGCGAGCGGCCCATGCGGCGTAGTCGGCCACGTAATCGGCGAAGTGGGATTGATCCACGCAGGCCAGCACTTTGTTTTCGTTCTTCATGATCCTGTTTCCTCTCAGTGGCCCATCAGCATGTCTTCGGCACCGTCTTTGTCATGCACGGCGAACTTGTCCACCATTGTGGCGCTGGCCTCGTTCAAGCCGATGACTTCGACCTCGGTGGCTTCACGGCGGAACTTGATGACCACCTTGTCTAAGGCGCTAACAGCGGTGATGTCCCAGAAGTGGGCGCGACTTACGTCAATGCGCACTTTCTCGATGACTTCCTTGTAGTCGAAGGTATTGATGAAGCGATCCGCCGAGGCAAAGAACACTTGGCCGGTAATGGTGTAGGTGCGCACGCGGCCTTCGTCCTCGGTGCGAGAGGTGACGCGCAGAATCTGGCCCACCTTGTGGGCGAAGAAGAAGCCCGACAGCAGCACTCCGATTAGCACGCCCTTGGCCAAGTCGTGGGTGCCAACCGTCACTACCACGGTGGCCAGCATCACCATGCTGGAACTTTTTGGGTGCTCGCGCAGATTGCGGATCGAGGCCCAGTTGAAGGTGCCGATAGACACCATGATCATCACCGCGACCAGTGCGGCCATCGGAATGCGGGCCACCCAGTCACCGATAAACACCACCATCAGCAGCAGAAACACGCCAGCGGCCAGCGTGGAGAGTCGGCCACGACCGCCGGATTTTACGTTGATGACCGACTGGCCAATCATGGCGCAACCTGCCATGCCGCCGAGGAAGCCGGTAGCAATGTTTGCCACACCTTGACCCACGCATTCGCGGTTCTTGTTGCTGTTGGAGTCGGTCAGGTCATCGACGATGGAAGCCGTCATCATGGATTCCAGCAAGCCGACGACCGCCAAGGTGGCCGAGACAGGGAAGATGATCTTGAGCGTTTCGAGGTTCAGCGGCACATCAGGCAGCAGGAACACCGGCAGACTGTCAGGCAGTTTGCCCATGTCGCCCACAGTGCGAATGTCGAGGCCGAGGAAGATCGCCACTCCGGTCAACACGACGATGGCAACCAGCGGCGACGGCACGGCCTTGGTGATGTAGGGAAAGCCGTAGATGATGCCGAGACCTGCCGCCGTCATGGCATAAACGTGCCACGTCACATTGGTCAGCTCGGGCAACTGCGCCATGAAGATCAGGATGGCCAGCGCATTGACGAAGCCGGTGATGACCGAGCGAGAGACAAAGCGCATCAATGCGCCCAGCTTGAGCCACCCCGCGAGAATTTGCAGTACGCCGGTCAACACGGTGGCAGCCAGCAGATATTGCAGGCCGTGGTCTTTGACCAAGGTCACCATCAGCAGCGCCATTGCACCTGTGGCCGCAGACACCATGCCAGGGCGACCACCGGCAAAGGCAATGATCGCGGCAATGCTGAATGAGGCGTAAAGACCGACCTTCGGATCAACGCCCGCAATGATCGAGAAGGCGATTGCCTCGGGGATGAGCGCTAGCGCGACGACGATGCCCGCTAGTAAGTCGTTTCGGACATTGGAAAGCCAGTCCTGGCGTAAGGATTTCATCATTCTTCTATTCCGTTGTGGTTGCCAGCCAGTGGTGGCAGTTGGGGCGAACGCAAGCGCGTCTTCCCGGCCAGCGGAATAGAGAACGAACCCCGAGTAATCCAGGGCCAGCAAGACGCAGTGAATCGGACGTGCAGCCTCGTGCGAGCGTGGTGTGTATTGAAGCTGGCTCGCAGCGAGAAAGAGGCTTACACGGGTAGGAACTCCGATAGTTGGCTTGCTGATTCTTTGGGAAAAGGCATTTTACCTTCTTTGCGGCGGCGCAACAATAATAATGTCAGTCTGAGCTATACCCTAACTTGGCGTCAGACCATCCGGCGCTAAATCGTCAGAATAGAGTTGCCTTCCGAATTGATTGACATACGCCGTCAAGGGTCATAGATTTCTTCCTGACACATTTCCCTCAGGAGGATACCTTGCACGGTCAGCGCATCGGTTACGTCCGCGTCAGCAGCTTCGACCAGAACCCAGAACGGCAGCTCGAACAGATCCAGGTGGATAAAGTGTTCACCGACAAGGCGTCGGGCAAGGACACACGGCGGCCCGAACTGGAACGGCTGCTCGCCTTCGTGCGCGAAGGCGACACGGTCGTGGTGCACAGCATGGATCGTCTGGCGCGCAACCTCGACGACCTGCGCCGCCTGGTGCAGGGCCTCACCCAGCGCGGCGTACGCATCGAGTTCCTTAAGGAGCATTTGACCTTCACCGGCGAGGACTCACCGATGGCGAACCTGATGCTGTCGGTAATGGGCGCGTTCGCCGAGTTCGAACGCGCCTTGATCCGCGAGCGGCAGCGCGAGGGCATCGCGCTCGCCAAGCAGCGCGGGGCCTACCGTGGCAGGAAGAAATCCCTGTCGTCTGAGCGTATTGCCGAACTGCGCCAACGTGTCGAGGCTGGCGAGCAAAAGACCAAGCTGGCTCGTGAATTCGGAATCAGTCGCGAAACCCTGTATCAATACTTGAGAACGGATCAGTAAATATGCCACGTCGTTCAATCCTGTCCGCCGCCGAGCGCGAAAGCCTGCTGGCGTTGCCGGACACCAAGGATGAGTTGATCCGTCACTACACGTTCAGCGAAACCGACCTCTCCATCATCCGGCAGCGGCGCGGCCCGGCCAACCGGCTGGGCTTCGCCGTGCAGCTCTGTTACCTGCGCTTTCCTGGTGTCATCCTGGGCGTCGATGAGCCGCCGTTTCCGCCCTTGTTGAAACTGGTCGCCGACCAGCTCAAGGTCAGCGTCGAAAGCTGGGACGAATACGGGCAGCGGGAGCAGACCCGGCGCGAGCACCTGGTCGAACTGCAAACGGTGTTCGGCTTCCAGCCCTTTACCATGGGCCACTACCGGCAGGCCGTCCAGTTGCTGACCGAGATGGCCTTGCAGACCGACAAGGGCATCGTGCTGGCCAGCACCTTGATCGAGCACCTGCGGCAGCAGTCGGTCATTCTGCCTGCCCTCAACGCCGTCGAGCGGGCGAGCGCCGAAGCAATCACCCGCGCCAACCGGCGCATCTACGATGCCTTGGCCGAACCGCTGTCGGACGCGCATCGCCGCCGCCTCGACGATCTGCTCAAGCGTCGGGACAACGGCAAAACGACCTGGCTGGCCTGGCTGCGCCAATCGCCCGTCAAACCGAATTCGCGGCACATGCTGGAACACATCGAACGCCTCAAAGCGTGGCAGGCGCTCGACCTGCCTTCTGGCATCGAGCGGTCGGTGCACCAGAACCGCCTGCTCAAGATCGCCCGTGAGGGTGGCCAGATGACGCCCGCCGACCTGGCCAAGTTCGAGGCGCAGCGACGCTATGCCACCCTGGTGGCGCTTGCCATCGAGGGCATGGCCACCGTCACCGACGAAATCATCGACCTGCACGACCGCATCCTGGGCAAGCTGTTCAACGCCGCCAAGAACAAGCATCAGCAGCAATTCCAGGCGTCCGGCAAGGCGATCAACGCCAAGGTGCGGCTGTTCGGCCGCATCGGCCAGGCGCTGATCGAGGCCAAGCAGGCGGGCCGCGATCCGTTCGCCGCCATCGAGGCCGTCATGTCCTGGGATGCCTTCGCCGAGAGCGTCACCGAAGCGCAGAAGCTTGCGCAGCCCGAGGACTTCGATTTCCTGCACCGCATCGGCGAAAGCTACGCCACGCTGCGCCGCTACGCGCCGGAATTCCTTGCCGTGCTCAAGCTGCGGGCCGCTCCCGCCGCGAAGGACGTGCTCGACGCCATCGAGGTGCTGCGCGGCATGAACAGCGACAACGCCCGCAAGGTGCCCGCCGACGCGCCGACCGAGTTCATCAAGCCGCGCTGGCAGAAGCTGGTCATGACCGACACCGGCATCGACCGGCGCTACTACGAACTGTGCGCGCTGTCGGAGATGAAGAACGCGTTGCGTTCCGGCGACATCTGGGTGCAGGGGTCGCGCCAGTTCAAGGACTTCGAGGACTACCTGGTGCCGCCCGCGAAATTCGCCAGCCTCAAGCAGGCCAGCGAATTGCCGCTGGCCGTGGCCACCGACTGCAACCGGTACCTGAACGACCGGCTGACGCTGCTGGAAACACAGCTTGCCACCGTCAACCGTATGGCGACGGCCAACGAGCTGCCGGACGCCATCATCACCGAGTCAGGCTTGAAGATCACGCCGCTCGACGCGGCGGTACCCGACACCGCCCAAGCGCTGATCGACCAGACGGCAATGATCCTGCCGCACGTCAAGATCACCGAACTGCTGCTGGAGGTGGACGAATGGACGGGCTTCACTCGGCATTTCGCGCATCTGAAATCGGGCGACCCGGCCAAAGACAAGAACCTGTTGCTGACCACGATCCTCGCCGACGCGATCAACCTGGGCCTGACCAAGATGGCGGAGTCTTGCCCCGGCACGACCTACGCCAAGCTGGCTTGGCTGCAAGCCTGGCACATCCGCGACGAAACCTACGGGGCGGCGCTGGCCGATCTGGTCAACGCACAGTTCCGCCATCCCTTCGCCGAGCACTGGGGCGACGGCACCACCTCATCGTCGGACGGCCAGAACTTCCGCACCGGCAGCAAGGCCGAGAGCACCGGCCACATCAACCCGAAATACGGGAGCAGCCCAGGGCGGACGTTCTACACCCACATTTCTGACCAGTACGCGCCATTTCACACCAAGGTCGTGAACGTCGGCGTGCGCGATTCGACCTACGTGCTCGACGGCCTGCTGTACCACGAGTCCGACTTGCGGATCGAGGAGCATTACACCGACACGGCGGGCTTCACCGATCACGTCTTCGCCCTGATGCACCTCCTGGGCTTCCGCTTCGCGCCGCGCATCCGCGACCTGGGCGACACCAAGCTCTACATCCCGAAGGGCGACGCCGCCTATGACGCGCTGAAACCCATGATCGGCGGCACGCTCAACATCAAGCACGTCCGCGCCCATTGGGACGAAATCCTGCGGCTGGCCACCTCGATCAAGCAGGGCACGGTGACGGCCTCCCTGATGCTCCGAAAGCTCGGCAGCTACCCACGCCAGAACGGCCTGGCCGTGGCGCTCCGCGAGCTGGGCCGCATCGAGCGCACGCTGTTCATCCTGGACTGGCTGCAAAGCGTGGAACTGCGCCGCCGCGTGCATGCCGGCCTGAACAAGGGCGAGGCGCGCAATGCGCTGGCCAGGGCAGTGTTTTTCAACCGCCTGGGTGAAATCCGCGACCGCAGTTTCGAGCAGCAGCGCTACCGGGCTAGCGGCCTCAATCTGGTAACGGCTGCCGTCGTGTTGTGGAACACGGTCTATCTGGAACGGGCTGCGCACGCGCTGCGTGGCAACGGCCATGCCGTTGATGACGCGCTGTTGCAGTACCTGTCGCCGCTCGGTTGGGAGCACATCAACCTCACCGGCGATTACCTCTGGCGCAGCAGCGCCAAGATCGGCGCGGGCAAGTTCAGGCCGCTACGACCGCTGCAACCGGCTTAGCGTGCTTTATTTTCCGTTTTCTGAGGCGACCCCATCTCGGAAGCCGGTGTCAAAGGCTATGACATGGGCTACTGGTTTGCCGCTTACACACCTGCCAATACACCAGCACCTGTGGCGGGCAGACTCAACCAATTGCTGGCCAAAGCCGTGAACAGCGCTGCAGCAAAGTCCTTCTTCAATATGTCCGGCTCCGAAGCCTGGACCACCTCAGCCTCGGAGTTGGCAAAATTCCAAGCCGCCGAAACCACCAAGTGGGGACAGGTCATCAAGGCTGCAGGCATTACCCCTGAATAAAGCAGAGGCAGTGCGACAGCTCAACATCCTGGCCGAGGCTTCGGTACATGGCACGGAAGTTCTGAGCAAGCTGGAGGCGGGTATCACGGTCGTGACGCCTCAGTCCGAACCTCTTCCTTAGTAGATGCGATGTATACGTTTTTTAACGACTGCGCTATCGTTTTTGATTGTTGCCGTATCGATTGTTGAATCTCCGTTGTAGGAAATACCCAACATCGCCGCCGCGCCAACGGCTTGGCCCTTTCCCAGAATGTCTGCCAGCAGCGCCCCCTTTCGGTTTGCTGCGTTTCTTTCAATGATCGCGTCAATGGCAGCTTGACGTGCATCCATTCCAGCTATTTCGGCTATTTCAGCAGCGACCTCTGGTGACAGTGGTCGCTTTCCTTTTTTCAGATTTGTTACGTCAGCAGGGTAGATTTCTAGCCTTCTTGCGAGTTCAGCAGCAGACCCGCACACATTGACTGCTCTGTCAATAAGTGTTTGTGCTAAATGCATATTAGAAACCTTTCTAACAAACTCCGGCCGAGTTAGAAACATTTCTAACACTTTGGAGCGGCCAAATGTCAACTTCCCCAGATTATCCAGAAAACGTCCCTAGCGCCAAGCATGGCACCGCCGATAGCCTGGCCGCTCCCGGTCGTGTCGGCGCTGGGGGCACCAAATTGCACGCCTTTGCTCAACGCTATGCCCTTGAGCTGCTGTTTGTCCAGGTCGTTGCTGTCATCTTGAATGTTGCGGCCCTGGGCCTGAACGTCACAAAGCTGCTGGGGGTCTGCAAATGATTTCCGTCTATGAAGGAAAGCCCGGTGAGGGCATGCAGTACCGCAATCAAGCGCAGTGGATGTCTATTGCTGACTTCCTGACTCGGCAAAACGTGCGCCTCGTGCTGCAAGCGCGTCAGCGTTCTGTAGCGGCCAGCGCGGCGGGTGCGGCGCAAGCCGCAAGCGCCGCGCTGGGCGCGTCCCAAACCCTCCCCGTTGGTAATCACGGGGAGATCGTTGCCAAGGGAGTGGGCGCATGACCTCCCCACAAATTCTTTTGCTGTCGGTTCTCGGAATCTACGTCGTCGGCCTGCTTTACCTGTTCGTCGTTGATTGTGTTGGAGGGATCAAGGTATGACACGTCCCTCTCTGGTTCTGGATGGCAATGAGGTCAAGCTGCGTTTGCAGGCTGAGCGCACAAAGTCCTCTGGCTTTGTGCATATCGACTGGCTGCGCTTCACGACCGACCTCAAACACGCACCTATTCCCACGCTGGAAGTGCTGTTCCCAACGCCAGTGCAGGACTCGCTCCTGAACCCGCGCAGCATCGCTGAGTTGGACATTGAGCAATATCGACGCATGAAGCTATTGCGCATCCTGCGCGACATGCCAGATCAGGACTTCGCGGCAAGCGCTCAAGCGCATGCCCTGGCACAAAAGGTCTGCAAGGCCCTCGGCCCAGATTTCAGCATCGAACCCGAAGTCAAAAAGGGCCATGACTTCTACCGCTTCCGGTGGTCGATTGTTCGCAATGACGCGGAATGCGCATGGGTGGGCTTCCTGGCCTCGGGCGAAAGCCCACGCCAGCAGGCCCAAGCCAAGACCATTCACGCCAATGTCTACGGCTCTGCATGCACCTTCGCTCGTGGTGACTGGCGCCACCGCATGGCAAACCTCATTGAAGAGGTCAACGGAAAGATCACCCGCATCGACTACGCCCTCGACTTCTTCGACGGCATCCGGGGCGGTCTAGAGCGCATTCGTGATGACTGGCATGCCGGCCTGATGGATGTGAACGGTCGCAGGCCCAAAGCCAACACCGTCGGCCCCTGGGTCGATGGCGGTCGCGGTCGCTCCTTCTACTTCGGTAGCAAGGAAGCGGGCAAGCAAACCAATGTCTACGAGAAGGGCGTCCAGCTCTTCGGCGAACTGGATGCAACGCACTGGGAACGTGTGGAACTGCGCTACGGCAACAAGCTGCGCGACCTGCCGGTCGACATGCTCCGTCGTGCTGATGACTTCTTTGCAGGAGCTTCCGACTGGCATCAAAAGATGCTGGCAGAGCACGGCAAATATGCCGAGGGCGAGGGCGTCAAGGTGCGCTCGAAACAGGCCGTCCAGACAGTCAAGGCCGAGGTCACGCGCGCTCTGCGCTGGTTCACCAATACCGCCGGTGCATCGCTTGCACTGCTGGTTGAGTTCTGCGACTACGACGACCTCAAAGAGGTTGCGACAGGCCGCAAAAAGCCGGGGCGTCTAGCCAAGTTTTCCGACTCAGAAATCAGTGCCGCATGTGCGTCGCTGCATACCCAAGTTTTTCAACCCAAAGTCCGTTCGATCGGACTAGCCCACTAAGGAGCGGCTCCCATGAAGATGCAATCTCAAGCCCTGTTGTTTGGTATCGAATCCAGCAAGGGCACCTTTGAAGGCACGGCCTTTGATTCCACCAAGTTCCATCTGTCTGTTGACCTGGGCCAAAAGTCCACAGGCGAAACCATCGGTTTGGTGACTCGTCCTTTCAAGTTCGGTGACTCCACAGAAATTCAAAAGTGGATGCATCTGAAAGCGCACTTTGCTGCAGGTAAGCCAGTCTTGTGCAACTGCGAATTTGACGTCGTTGCTGGTTCCGGTACTGACGTGAAGCTCACTCTGCTGGGCATCCAGGCTGCCCCTGCAAACAAGACGGCTGCAGCCGCTTCCTAACCATGCCGCGCTTTGTCATTCAGTCGGCAGCTACCGGGCGCTTTTTGGCGGCCGATCCTGATGGAGGGGAACCCATGTGGGTTTCCCTGCTGCAACAAGCGGGCGGTGGCGTCACTGATGACATGGAGCGCATCGCTCAGCTCGTCGGTGAGTACTGCGAGCCAGAAGACTTTCCGCAGGTGGTCGACCTCGACCGCCTTGGAACTGCAAATGACTACTGAAATGGCTGAGCAAGTCATTCAGTGTTCTCAAGCCTGCACGATCACCGTGCAGCATGAATTTGTCTTCCCCGTGCTCAACCTGACCACGGAGGAAGGCGCAGCAATCAGCGGTGCCGTCCTGCTGGTCTGGGCTGCTGGGTGGGCCTTTCGTGTGCTCATTCAAACGCTCAGAGATACCGACGGAAATCAACCTAACCAGGAGTAATTCCTATGCGTACTTCCAAGACCCTTGCCCTGCGTGCTGCTGTTGCTGCAGGTGCTGTTGCTGCCGCATCGGCTGCTAATGCTGCTGCTGTGGATGTGGCCGGTGTCGTGACTGACATCGGTGCGCAAGCTGCGCCCATCGGCCTGATCGGTGCTGCTGTGCTGCTGATCTATGTGGGGGTGAAGGCCTTCCGCTGGGTGCGTTCCGCGCTGTCCTGATCGGGGGCTAACTCCGCAGACCGGCCGGCTGCGGGGCTTTCTCAAAGCGTCAACGGTGGTGCTTTGAAAAAGCTGAGGGGGTTACATGGGCCTGTTCGTCATCATCGCAATGCTGGGGGCCGCATGGCTAATCTTTACAGCCTGACTCGCAGAGTGCTTCCTGCGCTGTTGCTGTTCTTCCTAACCCTGCTTTCTGGGTATGCCCGGGCTAGTTTCCCTGCGTCTGTTCAAACCGTTTTTACGCATCCATGGTTTCCGGGAAAAGTGTTTGCCACGCCGAAAGAAGTGTGTGATGCAACGGGTATGCAGGTTCAGGGTCGCCCATTCCATGTGGGACCTGAATACGGCTGGGGTTTCGACTGTTTGTCTGACGGTGGCAGTTCTCAAACTCAGGCTTTTAGGGGTACTTCGGAGTCATGCCCCGCTAATGCTACTCAGAGCGGTAGCACTTGTACCTGCAAGTCTGACTTTGTCGAGAAAGGCAATCAGTGCGTCTCTAAGCAAGACCCTGACATGAAGTGCGCAACGGACTTTGCAATGGCCGGCTTCGGTATTGGTCAGGGCCTAGGAACTATTCGCGACACCAAGACCATGAATGGTGTGGTTCCTTCGGGCGAAATGTGCTGGCCCCATGAGAGCGCAACAAGCGGCTGTCTCGTCGTCTTTGACCGCACAAGCTTGACCACCATGCCTGATGGCTCTATTCAAAGCGGTGGCGCGTTCTCCATGTACAAGGGCGGCGTTGGCGGCAAGGCATGCACGCTGGAGCCGGCACAAGACCCCGGCTCGACGGTCGAAGAAAAGTGCGAACAAAAGGGCTCTTACACCGACTCCAAAGGTACTCATAGCTTGTGCCTAGATCCACCTGAGTGCGAAGGTGGATTCATGGGAACGGTGTCCTATCTGGGTGGTGAGGTCTGTGTCAAAGACAAGGGCGGAAACGTCATCGAAACCAGCAAAGACACTATCAAGAAAAATGAGGACGGCAGTACCGACAAGGTCACGGAAAAGACCACCTGCAAGGGCAATGTCTGCACCACGGAAAAGACCACCACGACCACCACGAATAACAACACCTCCAGCTCGTCTACCACGACCAAAACCGAGAGCAGAGAGGACTACTGCAAGGCAAACGCTAATGCGAAGCAGTGCAAGGGTGACGAGGAGCAAGAGGGTAAGTTTGGCGGTAGCTGCTCTGCTGGCTTTACGTGTGAGGGCGATGCGCTGCAATGCGCGATTGCCAAAGATCAGCACAAGCGTAATTGCCAGATGTTTGATGACAAGACTACTGAGTCCCGGCTTTATGACTCTGAGGTCGCTAAAGGCTCAAACCGTGACGTCACCAAAGACCTCCCCGGAAACACTGAGGTGGACGTTGCAGGGAAGCTCAGCTCTGAGGACGTTTTAGGAGGTGGGCGCTGCATTGCAGACCTAAGCGTGCAGGTTTGGAGATCTAGCGTCACTTTGCCATTTAGCAACATCTGCCCGTCGCTTGGTTATCTCGGTTGGGTGCTCGTCGCAGTGTGTTCACTGGCTGCCTTCCGCATCGTTTCAGGACCGTCAAAGGAGGACTAAAAAATGCCAGTGATCATCGCGTCTCTGCTCGGTGGTTTATTGAATGTTGCCGGGTCATTGGTTGGTCGGGTGCTGATTGCTTTGGGCTTGACGGTTGTTAGCTACACGGGTGTCGACACGGTTCTGGGCAAGCTCAAGGCTGATGCGATTGCTGCTCTGATGGGCCTGCCGCCTGATTTGGTTGCGATGCTCGGTTACATGAAGGTCGGTGTTTGCATCAGCATCATTGCGTCGGCGGTTGCTGTTCGCATGGGTTTGTCGGGTCTTGGCGGCGTCGTTAAGCGTCTGAGGAGGGTGTGACATGCTGCACCTGATTACGGGCGCAAACGGCGCTGGGAAGACTCTTAATACGCTTAAGTGGGTACGAGAGCGCAGCCTCAAGGAAAACCGGCCTGTGTGCCATAACGGGCGGTTTGAGCCGGTGTCCGGTGGTGAGTTGTCGAGCTGGAAAAAAATTGACTTCAAGGACTGGCAAAAAGAGCCGGACGGCACGATCTTCTTGATCGATGAGTGTCATAACGATTTGCCCGTGCGCAGCAGTGGCGCGGCGGTTCCTGAGGAAGTCCGAATGCTCGCTGAGCATCGCAGGCGCGGCATGGATTTCTACCTGGTCACGCAACACCCTCAGAACCTCGATAACTTCGTGCGGCGACTGGTGGGCTCTCCGGGCTGGCATCGTCACCTGAAGCGCACGTTCGGTGCTGACTTGGTGAGCTGCATCGAATGGGAAGCCGTCAATCCGAACTGCGAAAAAAGCGGCAGTGGCAAGTCCGGCACGGTCACCATGGTGGGCTTCCCCAAAGAGGTCTACGGCTGGTACAAGAGCGCCAGTCTGCATACCGGTAAGAAGAAAATTCCGCGTGCCGTATGGACGGTCCTGGCCACGGTCGTGCTCGTGCCGATCATGGGCTATCTGGCCATCACGGGCGTCTATAAAAACGTCACCAAGGGCGCGCCACAAGCTGCGGAAACGGCTGCGGCAAAGCCGGGTGCAGTGGGCGCTACAGATGCCGCCAAAACGCGTGTGGTGACGCCTTATGAGTACGTGCAAAGTCGTACTGCACGCATCGCCGGATTCCCTCACACAGCTCCGGCATATGACCAGGTCGCGCAGCCTGTTGAGGTGCCCTATCCGGCTGCATGCGTGACGATGCGTGATGAGTGCCGGTGCTACACCCAGCAGGCCACATTGATGACGATGGATGAAGCCACATGCATGCTGATCGTCAAGCGCGGTTTCTTTGTTGACTTCAAAAGGCCCAACGCCGATATGCCACTGCAGCGGCAAGAGAAACCGGCAATCATGGCTCAGTCGGCGCCAGTGCCTCAGACCGTTCCTATGCCCGAGCCTAAAGAGCGTCCAGCTCCAATGTCTCAGGACTCTTACACGCAAGGCTTGGCGGCTCGTAACGCCCAAGTCCGCTCAGTATTCCAATGATGGGGGTATCGGGGGCCGCGCCCCTGATGTTCACCCGTTAATCAGGCAAGGCCGGCCGAAAAATGAATCACGCGATCGCGGCACCGCTCGCAAGGCGTTGCACTGGTTCGCGTGGCGCGCTACTGGCAAAGATCGGGCCTTCGCTCCGTGTCCTGAAAACAACCGCCGTAGGCGCTCTGTCCTATGATCCGCCCAAAGGAGATGGGTCTATGGGGCAGATGGATCGTGATTACTGGCGTGATCGCTACAACAAAAAGACGAATGCAGGTAAGGATTTGAATGAGGTGCGTGCCGAGCAGTACAGGCCGCCAAAGCCACCGCGTGATCTGACCTTCGTAGAGAAGTTTTTCACGACCATTGCGGTCGTGTTGATCTGTGCGGTTGTCTATCGTTATGCCAGATAGATGAGTGGCTGCTTATCCAGGCGCGATAAAAGCTGAAGAGCTTTCTGATAGATACGATGTATATTATGTTTAATCGCATCGCACACCGTTTGCGTAAAAGGCTGCTGACACAGCGCGCACTGCTCAAATTTTC
>NZ_JBSIFD010000033.1:0-39509 GCF_053615495.1 Comamonas sp. HJ-2
ACTTAACCCGACCCCAGCTCGTCTCTCTCATCTCCCGAGCCTACCTCAGCTGCGACCGGCATTTGTGCAACAACGCCTGGCGAGTTCACTCTACCGAATGGAACTGTTCAGAAGGGCACATCCATCCAATACACCCCCAGTGATGAGGATCTTGCGGCGCAAACGATTAACGTGACCTACACGGCATGGGCACAAGGTTTCCGTGAAGATGGGGCTGAGTCCACCTACGTTTTCAAGACAAAGGTTTGGGAGTATGTGTGGCCAACCTTTGGCTTGGAGATCAAGAGAACCGCAAAGGTTGCACCTTCAGAGGTGACGGTCAAGATCCGGCCTATCGCATTCAGTGGCAACCTTGAAGAGCCTACCTATAGCTGGACTCTTCCTGTGAAAGCAGTCGTTACGGACTCTAGCAAGGCGACACAACGCACCTTCAAGATCCTTGAAGACGGTGTGTATGAAATTGGCGTTGTCGTGAAAGATGCCCGTGGCCATGAGACTGTAATCAAGCAAGATTTGGCTATTGCTGAATCTGCCCCTTACAAGGTGGATCTTCAGTACTCTGGGTCGAATGCAATCAACCGCGCTCCCCTGGATGTCTTGCTACGACCATATGTGACTGGTGGCCATCCGCTTGATCGCATCGACACACGCTCGTTCACCGTGAATGGTGAAAAGCTGGATGTCGCTGGTCACTATGGCCGAATCACTCTCAATGCCGGTAATCACGATGTTGCGTTCAGCATCCGCAGCAAAATGGGTGAGGAAGCTGAGGCAAAGGTACGGATCAGTGTGAAAGAAAACACACCGCCAACATGCACGCTCACTCAGCGAGAAACAGTCGGCTCCTGGCTCTTCTATGCATCCTGCAAAGATGAAGATGGCCGCATGAGATCCTACGAATGGACGGTAGACGGAGAGGTGAAAGCGGTTACAGGTGATCGCCTGACGCTGAACCGCATTGGCGATGCAAAAAAGCCTAATGTCCAGCTGATCGGCATCGATGATGCAGGCGGGCGTTCGCAGCCAGCCGCGCTGCAGTAACGCTCAGTAGCTGCCAATGACAAAGGCCTGCGCTCATCGGGAGCTGCAGGCCTTTTTTGCGCATGACGGGTGCCCAAGCGACAAGCTCATGCAGGAGCAGTAAATGCCATTTCTGCAGTTGGATTTCTGCTGTACAGATCTGTCTCACTTCTGAATAAAACACGCTCACGTTCTACTGTGTGGAGATGGAAGATCTCAGAACGCTCTGTGATGCGGCCAGCCTCATCCAAACTATCCTGAATGTTCCCGTCCCGGTAGCGAGGCAACAACTCCATGCGCGGTTGAGCTGATGCTGGTGTCCAATTTTGTGCAGATGATGGCCAACGGTTTCCAAATCCGCCAAGTCTGGGAGACATTGAGTGCCATAGGACCATGCTCTCAGTTATCGCATCCATCTCTGAATCCAAGATCACGTACTGGACCTTATGGCTTACAACGCGCTCCGCGCCTACTGCCCAGCGTGTGATGGTCGTGAGCTGGTTGATGCGAGTGGGAGACTCTATCAAGAGTCCGTTGATGGCTTTTTGACCGACCTTACGGCAACCGACCAGGTAGTTCTTGTTGGGGTACGGACGCCTTGCCACCAGCTCATGTCCATTTCGAAGGAATATGCCGAGCGTCGGACATTCAAAATCGATCAACGAGCATTCGTCTTCAATTGAGCGGAAGGCGTACAAGCGTGGGATGAGATGCAGCAGCATTGAGAGTTCAAATTTCCAAAAGAATCAGCGTTTGACGCCCGACACAAGAATTGCCTTTTCAACATGCAATGAAGCGATGGCGACTTTGAGCTTGAGGATCTTGTTGGCCTGGAACTTGGCGATGAATGTCAGCACCAGGGCAACAATCGACGAAACTCCGGCAAGCACCTGGGCGCGGGCACTTGACGCATCCGCGCTGTTTGTTGCGCCGTAAAAGGCGACTGCGGCACATGCGAGCAGCAGTACTGACGCGATGAGAACTGTCATGTTGATGACTCGGTGGAAATTCATGTAGCGCTTTCGGCTGTGACGGAGATTGGTGCAAAGCCAGAATGCACAGAAAGGGCTGTAGCAGCTTTTTTTACATTCGGGCGGGGTAGTAGCGGGTGGCCTTTTTCAAGCACTCCAACGAGCGATTCGGCGCGCTCGCGCGCATCCGCAGGCAAGGCCTGGGCTATCGCATGCATAACGTCAAACAGAGCCAGCATTGCGGTGTAATCCTCAAGCATTGCGCGTGGTGATTTGCCGCACTGATGAAACACCGTGCCCGCTTCCGCGAAGAGAAAGGCATTCCCGATGCTCTCGTGCTCATCTGCAGCACCCTGGCTTCCAGTAATTGCCAGAACTCTGGCTTTGTTGTTCTTGGCATTCACGCCGATGATCGGCCGGTCATTGACCACATGTGTGCAGGCCTCGAAGTCATCATCTGTAGGCTTGAAACGTTGCAAATAGGTCATTCTTGGACAAGCTCCATATCGAGATCAGTCCCTTGGCCAGGGAGAGGAGCGCGCTGCCAGCTATTCCATTGATCGATAGCTGTGACCAGCATTGGCACACTGAGTCCTCCCCAGATGTCCTCAGCTCGAAAGGTGCTGGGCGGCTCTAGGCCACAGATGCAGCTCAACCAGACTGCGCAGAAATCCTCGCCTCCGCGCTCGGAGTGCAGGTTGAAGTGCGTTCGGTTGCCACATGCAGGACAGGGACAGATATCAACGCTGGATTTGAGAGCGACTGAACGTGCTGACATTAATTTCCTTCTTCGAGGTGAATGCAGTTTCTTCAATGGAGCTGAGGGAGGGGCCGTGAAGCTGGAGCTTCACAACAAGTTAAAGCGCATGGGAAAAATGCAAGTCCGCCTGGATCTGCGTTGTCGATGTGTGAAAACTTGCCTAGAAGAGCCTTAGCTATTGAAGATCCTTAGCTTTCCCTTGGCACCAGGCTTGGGCTTGACGAAGGGCAGAATCCCTTTGCAGTTCGGATAGTCGCAGCACCCCCAGAAATTCTGAGCGCGCTTCCCGTCCTTAGGCTTACCTTTGCGCAGCTTGGTAGGACCGCCGCAGGTTGGACAGTCGGGTGCGTCTTCATCGCTGGCAAGCGGCTTTTGCGGCTTGCCGCGACTGTCGCTGCAGGTCTTCTTACATTCGGCGTTCTGACAACCCCAGAACATCCCGTTGGAACCTTTGAAGCGCATCATCTGGCCGCCACAGCCGAAAACGCATTCGTGCTTCTGGGGCATGGCGGCTTCAAAGGCTTTGGCCATCGGTCCGTCCGCTTGTGACAGGACTGGAGCAGCAGCCTTGAGCTGGTTGACCATCGAGCAGACCCAGTTTGTAATCTTGGCTTCAAACGCGGCCACAGGAATCGTCCCGTCCTCAATACGGTCCAAGTCTTGCTCCCACAAGGCGGTCATCGACGGCTGTTTGATTGCCGGTGGGAGGATGGCCATGAGCGCATGGGCCTTGTCCGTCGCGCGTATAGCGCGTTTCTTACGAACGAAAAATTTGCGCACCACTGCACCCTCAATCATTCCTGCGCGGGTGGCAGGGGTGCCAATGCCTGATTTCTCGTTGAGGACCTTCCGCAACTGCTCGTTGGTTTCGAAGCGCGCAATGTTCTCCATCGCGCCAAGCAATGCGGCTTCGGTGAAATAGGGCAGCGGGCGCGTCACTTTTTCGCCCAGCTCGGTCTTGGCCAGGATGCAGGCATCACCCGTAACCACTGCCGGAAGCGCAGCAGAACCGGTGCCTTCTTGTTCATCTGCAACTTCTTCGTCTGGGGGGTCGATGTCGATGTCACTGCCGAAGGCCGATTTCCAGCCAGGGCTGGTTGTCACATTCCCAGTGGCCAGGAAAAGATGAGGGCCGCATTGGACTGTGATTTCCGAACGCAGGTACTCATGTGCAGGTAGAAACTGCGCCAGGTAGTAACGGCGCACGATGTCATAGATATTGCGCTCTTGTTCATTCAGGCTGTCGATTGAACCGGCTTGAAAGGTGGGAATGATGCCGTGGTGTGACGTAACCTTAGAGTCGTTGAACACACGGCATTTGCGCTCGGGATCGACCAGTTGCACAAGGCCTGCGATGCTTGGGTCAGTTTTGACCATGGCGCTTAGTACATCGGGCACATCTCCCTGCTGGTCCTGAGGCAGATACCGGCTGTCAGATCGCGGGTAGGTCAGTAGCTTGTGCTTTTCGTATAGTGCCTGTCCGATAGCCAGCACCTCATCGGCGGTGTAGCCCCAGCGCTTGTTCGCGTACTGCTGTAGCGATGTGAGATCGAACAGCAGGGGGGCAGTCTCCGACTCTGGCTTTTGTTCCGAGCGAACAATCTGAGCAGCAGCACCGTTGCATGCCTGTGCCGCGCCACGGGCAAAGTCCCCTTGATTGCATCTGCCGTTGGCATCCGCGTGAGTCTGCGGAGGTTTCCAGCTGGCCTTGAAGCTCCCCTTGGTCGTGTTGACCTGGGCTTGAATGGTCCAGAAGGGGGTAGGTTGGAAGCTTGCGATGGCGCGCTCGCGTTCACACACCAGATTGACCGTTGCTGTGAGCACGCGACCAATGTTCAATATCTCGCGGAAGCCAATGGATCTTGCCAATGCGGTGTACAGGCGAGTCAGGTTCATCCCGACAAGGAAATCTGCGCGGCTTCGGGCCAATGCCGCATGAAAGAGCGGAAGGGTTTCACTGCCGTCTTTGACATTGGCCAGCGCCTTCTTAATGCTCTGGTTATCCAAAGCGGTAAGACACACCCGCTTTATTGGACCTTTGTAGTTGGCCTGGGCCAACAAGATTCTGCCAATGGCCTCACCTTCACGGTCGAAGTCCGTAGAG
Organism: Comamonas sp. HJ-2; assembly: GCF_053615495.1. Lineage (NCBI taxonomy): Bacteria > Pseudomonadati > Pseudomonadota > Betaproteobacteria > Burkholderiales > Comamonadaceae > Comamonas > Comamonas sp. HJ-2. The sequence continues at coordinate 4,856 of NZ_JBSIFD010000033.1, forward strand.
ATGTATACGGTCGAAGCTTTCTGTATCAAACCCAACACGGTCTTTGTCTGCTTGGCCGTTTTTTCCTTCATTTTGTAGCCCCATGACGAAGGCACAAACGGAAGCAGGCTCAGGTCACTCCAGGACTCATAGCCTTCATATCGTGGGTCGTAGTCCTCTGGCATCAACTGCTCATACAGGTGGCCAAAGCCCCAGGTGACGGCGATATCGCCGCCTGTGATGTAGCCATCGTTGTACTGGCGCACGCCCAGCACTCCTGCAAGGTCTTTGCCTTGGGCTGGCTTCTCGCAGATATACAAATCCATGATTCACGCTCGCCCGATGAGTTGAGAGCGCTCTTGCTCGTTGGCTGTGCTTGGGCGGTGCATTTCTTCCACCATGGCCAATGCTTCGGGGCATACGAAAATCATGCCTCGGCTGATGTTCGCTACGTGTCTGCGCAAGGCCAGCGCAACCATGTACTCAGGATGTCGTATCCCTAGCCAAAACGAATGAATGCTGACCTCGCCTAAGACGAAAGCAGCGCAAACATTGAATCTATGTTTGAGCTTGTGTTTCAAGGGGCGATTGCGCCAGACCTCGACTGGGTTGTGTCCGCAGAAGCGGTCGTGCAGTTGCAGATCGCGTGGATTGTTCTGGAAGTACATTGCAGCCTCTTAGAGCTAGCCCTTGCAGCTCTTGATGCTGGCTGGGCGAGTGGAGTTGCGAACAATGTCCTGCTGGGATTCTGAAATCGTTGTGCCAGAACAAAATGCCTTCCAGGCGTCCTTGTAACCCTGATAGTTGTGGTTAGGCCGACTGCAGCTGCTCATCGCTTCGGCTGGAACTTCCCCCTTGGCTTGCGTGACGAACTTCCAATCTTGTTCGGTCATGCCCTGGCCAGCGTTGCAATAGCGCTCCCAGCGGCGCATTTCATAAATGGCATAGCTGGTTTTGTTCGTGGTGGGGGCTGGCTTGGCTGCAGACCTGCTCAGGAGGGCGCGCATCTCGTCAATGCTTGGGCCGATGATCGCTGGTGTCGCTTTTGGGGAGGGCTTTGGCGCGAGGGCCGGGGATTTGGCGGGTGTATAGCTTTGCGTCTGTGAGTCCTCATTGCTAAGCACATCGACAAAGCCTGGTTGGTGTAGCGCGGCTCCACCACGGCCAATATTGTCCCAGGCCACTGTCAGGTGGCGGTGCGTGCGCTGGGGCTTGTCGTCTTCTTTGATGACAACAGGTTCCGGGGGCTTGGATTGGAAAGCCGCGCAGCCAGATAAAACGCCTGCAGCAAGAAGCAGTGATAGGTATGGACGCATAGCGCCTTGACTCCTTTGAAATCAGATAAAAAATTCTAGAAGTCAGTCCCCAGATACCTTGATGCGCGATTTGCCCGTAATGGGCCACTCCGTAATCTTGTCTTGGAAGGCTTTTGGGGGAGCATCGGCGGATTGTTTTAAAGCACAGTCCATGCCTCCAGATTTACTCGCTCCATTTTTGAAAACGCTCAAGGGGATATTTGTGTCCCCTCGTGCGCCATCGAATGTGCGCTCCAGTGGAAGCGGCAGGATCTTGGACATCGATGAAGAGGACATTCCAAGGTATCCCCCTTTCGCCAAGGGCATGCCCGTCGCGCCTGTGGATCGGGTCATGGCTACCCAAGCTGAATTGGTAGAGCGCATTCGCATGGCGCTGGGGTTCAAAAAAGAAGACTTTCATCGCCTGGTTGTCCCGGTCATCGAGCGCTATGCGTCTTTTGTCCATCTGCTACCCGCATCAGAGGCACACCATCACCGTGGGGCCGGAGGGCTGTTTCGTCACGGCCTTGAAGTGGCGTTCTGGTCAGCGCAAGCCTCTGAGGGGGTTATCTTTTCGACCGAGGGCACACCGCGTGAGCGCCGCGACAACGAGCCAAGATGGAGGCTGGCCAGCTGCTTTTCTGGATTGCTGCATGACGTTGGCAAGCCGTTGTCCGATGTGTCGATCACCGACCGCAACGGAAAGATCGTCTGGAACCCCTATGGGGACTCGCTCTATGAGTGGGCACGCAAGAACAACGTGGACCGCTATTTCATTCGCTGGCGCGACAAAAGGCATAAGCGTCATGAGTCGTTCTCGTTGCTGACAGTAGATCGCATTCTTCCTGACCAGACACGCGGCTTCCTGAGCGAAAGCGGCCCCAAGATCATGGAGGCGATGCTTGAGGCCATCTCAGGTACTGGGGTTAATCAGCCTGTGACAAAGCTGATGCTGATGGCTGACCGGGAGAGTGTGGCCCGTGACCTGAAGCAGTCGCGCCTGAATGTCGATGAGTTCTCATATGGCGTGCCTGTCGAGCGATATGTGTTCGATGCAATACGCCGATTGGTAAAGCAGGGCACTTGGAAAGTGAACGAGCTGGGCGCGAAAGTTTGGCACTTGAAGCAGGGCGTATTCATCGTCTGGAAGCCCGCCCAGGACATCACGGATCTGGTTGAGAAGGACAGGATACCGGGCGTTCCGCGCGATGCCGACACCTTGGCCGATATCCTGGTTGAACGTGGTTTCGCTGTATCGAACATTGTTTCCGAAAACGGAAATATGGCCACATACCGCTACTGGGAGGTCATGCCCGATTTGGTGAAGGCCCAGGGGTTGGAGAAACCTCTCCTGATGCTTCGGCTGGAATCTCCTGATTTGGTTTTCACAACCGAGCCACCTCCAGCGGTCGAAGGGGTAGTTACAGGCGAAGCAGCGGCAGAAGAGGTCGCTCTCAACGTGCAACTGACAGATCTGAATGCTCCAGCCGTTGCACCAGGTAGCAGCACCGAAAATGACTGGAAGGATATGCGCTTTCCGCCAGATGAATCGGCGCAGTCGGCTGCGGCATCAACAGCACCAGCACCCGCACAAATACCGATTCAAACGGCAGGACAGACCGCAGCCCACACTTCATCATCTGCACCAGTTGCTCAAAGCACAGGAGCTAATGTAAGCGCGCAAGGTGCGCCTGCTGTTCAGCCGCCTTCTGAGTCGAACTCAAACATGCTGGCGCTGATACCCGGCTTGATTCAGTCGCCCTCGGTTGCTGGCGTAGATGAAGATGGAATCGGCGTCAGTGCTGAAGTGCTCAAGGCCGAGCAGGATGCCATGTCCGCCTTGGCCGGGATAGGCATGATGGGATTGGACATGTTTGCACCTGTCCCCTCCCCAGTGCCAGCAGCTGCAGCGCAACATAAGCCTGATCCGCTGCCAACGCCTCCAAACTCATCTGTAGCTGAATCACCTGCACCGCCAAAAACGGAACATGACCATGTGAGTTCGGTAGAAGTCTCTCCTATGCAGATGCTGGCGCAGGCAACAGGCTCAAAACCGGACGTGGATGCTCCTGCAACTGTAGGTCCTGCCAATGATTTTCTGGCAGTACTGACAGCAAATTATCCGAGCGCAACAGAGTCGCATACTCCATCTTCGATGCCTCAAAGTGCAGGGCAGGCGACGGGTAAGAGCGCTACAAAAATCAAAGCAAATAGGGCTGATAGACCAAAGCCTGAGGCTGCAAAGGGGGGACGACCAGCAGCTGCTCTAGAAACAGTGGAACAGTCGAAGGGCAGTGGCAAGGATGGAGTGCATAAGGCTGCAATGCCTCCATCTGCACCCCCCCCCGCTGCCGTCCATGCAGCAGCTCGACCTCCTGCGGTGGAAAGTGCTACCGCGCCCGACTCAATGCCAGAGACATCGCACGTCTTGCCTCCCTCATCTGAATACAACCCTCTCCAAGAGCTGATTGATCTCAATATCGGTTTGGGATTTGACCCTTTGCCTGAGCATATGCGTCTGGCCAACGATGTGGTCGAGCCTGTCCTTTCAGAGGAACCCATAAGCACGCAGTCGGAGCCAGGAGCTGGCCCTGTCGATCTCTCAAGAGGCTTGGCTGAGGTACTGGCTCAATACGGATCTCAAGTGCAGGCATTGATCATGGCTGCCGTGATGCCGGTATTGCTGCGCGATATGACCCTTGGGGAACTTTTGTTCATGCATGGTCAGCAGGCGGCGATCTATTACCCAGAGGGAGCAAGGAAGATTGGCGGCGATGCCTCTGAGGTAATCAAGATACTGGCCCAGCAACAAGCAATTTCCATCAATCCAGCAACTCCAGGCCGCTATGTCTGGGACTTTGACGGCTACATGGGCATTGTGCTTTGCGAGCCTATATCTGAAGCGATACGGGTGGCGCTCGCTCAAGCAGGAGAGCAGGAAGAAGCTGGAATCTGTCAGCTGGCAATGATGGCTCCAGTGCAATTCATTGAGGTCACACCGAGCGAACCTACTCCAATGGACAAGCTGCGTGGAGCTGCATTGGCGGAAGCAGTCTTGAACACGGGCTTCAAGATGCCTGTTCGCCAGAAGCGCACCAAGACAGCCTTGCGTGATGACAAGCCCAAAGGCCGAGGGACAGATCCAGGCCTGGGCATCGCAGAGGCTGCAGCTCCGCGTCAATCTCCACTATTTATCCCGGCCCATGAAAAGCGTACTGAAAGTCAGCCGTCAGTAGCCCTGGCCATTGAACACGAGATTTCCAAGGTGTCATCCAGCCCAGCTGCTGGAGCGGAAGAGAGGGCCGATTCACAAGCTCGTCCAAAGGGCAAGAAGGACAAGCAGAACGCGGCGAAGCCCGATACAGGCGAAGTGATAGAGGTGCGCGTCGATCCCATCGAGCGCGCATTCCAACGGTTGATCGAAATGATTAAGGCGGGCAATGGACCGTGGCTTGCATCGGCGCCTATTCGTGAGGGAGAAAAGCTTTTGGTGGACAAGCGCACCCTTCAGCTGATGACCAACGACTTGATAGGCGTGGAGTTGATGACGGTGCACTTCAAGATGAGCAGCTTTGGCTTCAAGGTCCGCGAAAACCAATTAATTTATTCGGAGAAATAGAGATGGCAATTGAATACGATGCTTTGGCCTATGAGATGCCCTGGCGGCCAAACTATGAAAAGCGCGCGGTCATGGGGTGGGGGCTGGCCACCTTTGGAGCAATGTGTGTGCAGCAGGTCACAGAGATGCCCCCGCAGCCTTTCTACTGGATGGCTGGTATAGGTGCGACTATGGCCATGGCCAGACTTCCGAAGGCCTACAAGCTTCACAAGCTGCAAGAGCACCTTAAGGGCAGACCACTGGAATTCATCAAGATTTCAGAGGTGCAAAAGATGATCAGCAAACACAAGGATGAGCTGTGGCTCGGCAAAGGCTTCATCTGGGAAAACCGCCACGCACAGCGCGTTTTTGAGATCCTGCGCAGAGACTGGTCTTCCATCACCAACCAGAAGTCATTGCTCGAAACGCTGCTGCTGAGGCTGAACCTCAAAGCTTCCAAAGAACTGGAGATGGGTCAACCCTGGATTCATGGGGTGGAACCGAATGAGGTGGATCTGTATCAGCCCTTGAAGCATGTAGAAGGGCACTCACTTTGGGTCGGGACAACGGGTAGTGGCAAAACGCGCGCATTCGATGTGAATATTGCCCAGGCCATCATGCGCAATGAGGTGGTCATCATCATTGATCCCAAGGGGGATAAGGAGATGCGCGACAACGCGCGGCGTACTTGTGAAGCGATGGGCACCCCGGAGCGCTTCATACAGTTCCATCCTGCCTTCCCGGAAGAGTCCGTGCGAATAGACCCGCTTCGCAATTTCACACGCGGGACAGAGATTGCTTCCCGTCTGGCGGCGCTCATCCCGAGCGAAGCTGGCGCTGATCCCTTCAAGTCGTTCGGCTGGCAGGCCTTGAACAATATCGTTCAAGGCCTGCTGATCTGCCACGAGCGTCCCAACTTGATCAAGCTGCGCCGCTACCTTGAAGGCGGTGCTGAAGGCCTGGTTGTAAAGGCTGTTAAGACCTATTCTGAGAAGGTTGACCCACATTGGGAAGAGAAGGCCGCACCGTACTTGGAAAAGGTCAAGAACGCCAGTCTCGACAAACAGGCTGTGGCTCTGATGAAGTTCTATCTGGCGGAAATACAGCCTACTTTCCCAAGCTCCGAGCTGGAGGGGCTGCTGAACATGTATCAGCATGACGCCACCCACTTCGGCAAGATGGTGTCGAACCTCTTGCCCATCATGAACATGCTGACTTCCGGTGATATCGGGGCACTGCTCTCGCCAGATCCAAACGACCTGAGCGACGAGAGGCCCATAACTGATAACGCGAAGATCATCAACAACGGCATGGTTGCCTACATCGGCCTGGACTCGCTCACAGACAGCATGGTGGGCAGTGCAATCGGATCAATTTACTTGTCGGACCTGACAGCGGTGGCGGGTGATCGCTACAACTACGGCGTCGATAACCGACCAGTCAATATTTTTATCGATGAAGCTGCTGAAGTCCTCAATGATCCAACTATTCAGCTGCTCAACAAAGGGCGGGGAGCAAAGATGCGATTGTTTGTTGCGACACAAACGATTGCAGATTTCACAACACGCTTGGGCAGTCAAGAGAAGGCGCTACAAGTTCTAGGTAATATCAACAATATTTTTGCTCTTCGCGTCACAGACACTGAGTCGCAAAAGTACATAGCGGAAAATTTACCTATGACGCGCGTGAAGTACGTCATGCGCAACCAAGGACACAACACAGACGGCGATCAACCAATCATGCATGGTGGCAACCAGGGGGAGCGCCTGATGGAGGAAGAAGCAGAGCTTTTTCCGTCTCAGCTGCTGGGGATGCTGCCGAACCTGGAGTTCATAGGGAAGATTTCAGGCGGGCGTGTGGTAAAGGGGAGGTTGCCGATATTGACTTCATAAGAGGATATGAAAAAAAACAATTCTGAAAAGTATCGGAACTATGAGGTCATTTCAATGATTGACACGACTTTGCCTTTTACTATGGTTGAAAAAATCAAGGCAAATAGTAAGAAAAGTAATGAATTACTAAGTGTTTTGCAGTTTGATTGGCCTGATGTTGAATTGGTACTTCAGAAGTTAACAAGGTATGTAACTGCAGGAATCCAAGCCGATAAGAAACCTGTAATACAGACTATTATTGAAGAAGCTTTGGAGCAGTACGCGGTTCTCTTGATTGAAAACAACGGGAAAAAAATACTAGATCCAATACGCCTTGGAATGTTTCTTAAGTGTTTGATTGATGAAACAGTACTGGCGCTTCGAGTGAAAGTCTGTTCAAGCAATGGAAGCTCTTGGGATGTCTCTCAAGGAATTCCATTTGCTGACTGGGTAATGGTAAATAAGCCAAGGATAACGATTCATGAGAGCAGTGACTTTACTTTGGATGATGATTTAATTAGTAGAAGGTATGTCTATGATTACATCACCAATGAAAGAATCAAAAAAGTATTGCGGAGAGTAAATTATGAACAAACCGTGGTTTGTGGTGGTGATTCTGCTTCTCCTTGAAGCAACAGTAATTTTGCTTTTGATTCCAGGTGATTGGACCAAAAAGCAAATACATATTGAACAGAAATATGTAGAGCAAACACTAGGCGAGGACACTAGAGAGTGGGTGAAGAAGAGGGCAAATGGCTGGTATAACTACGCAATACTCGATTCCGGGTTTTATGAGGGTGCGCTGAATACGCTTATTCCTACTGAAACTGAGAAAAAACGCTCTCGTGGAATGGAGAAGATGGGGCAGGATTGGTTCGCCTGGGTTGAAGGACGACTGAATGCATTCATGAATGCCGCATACCAGTTCTTTTCACGACTTGCACTTCTCATGGCCTGGTTGCCTTACATGTTGATCTTGTTCATTCCGGCGAGCTACGATGGGTTGATGACCTGGAAAATCAAACGGACCAACTTTGACTACTCAAGCCCAGTCATGCATCGATATGCAGTTCGCGGAGCGAGCTACTTGGTGTTCGGTCTGTTAGCAGCGTTTATGGCTCCCATCGCGTTGAACCCGATCATCATCCCTGTGGCGCTGATGGGCACTATCGTCTTGATAGGTCTGGCCATGGGTAACGTCCAGAAGCGAATTTGATAGCAACAGCATCCAACCGCGTATAAGAAGGGCATCCATTTGGGGTGCCCTTCTTTTTTGGCTGAGGCAAGGAAAGACTTTTTCGCATGCGAAAAAGATAGATTGCCAGCCGATGCTTCTTACAGCGCCCGATAGTGCTGGAGTTGCCCTCTATGGGCGTTTGGTCATGCACGTTTTTCCTTTGAACTCTGAAGAATTCGAGTCAAGGAGAAAGTTCGCATGAAGTTGATTGAAATCCCTCGTCGTATCGATGAGCCGCCACATCTGATGCTCTGGAGCGCCGATGAATTAGCTCCCATGCTGCTAGGGCTTGTTGTGGGTGTTGTGGTCGGCAAAGCTCTGCTTTGCGTGCTGGCCGGGATGCTTGTCACAAACCTCTACCGTCGATTCAAGGACAGCAATCCTGATGGCTATTTGTTGCACATGCTCTATTGGACTGGTGCAGCCTTCTCCAAAGGACGCTCGATGGTCAACCCATTCATCAGGACGTTCGTGGCATGAACATCAATAATTACCTGAAGAAGTATGCGTGGATGCAGACTGAGATCCATTGGGGTCGAGTTTTTATGGGGGGTCTTATTGCGATCAATGCTTTATTGGTCGTAAAAGTCCTCACCAAAGAAACCATTGTTGAAATAGTCCCATTCACATTAACTGAAGACGCTTGGCTGGGTGAGAAATCTGCATCACGATCATATAAAGAGTCTTGGGCATTGGCATTTGCACAGTTGTTCGGCAACGTAACACCCGCAACAGTGGACTTTGTTAAGACACGGACAACACCATTTTTCGCTCCAAAAATTTACTCTCAAATCATTGAAATTCTTGAGGTGCAGTCTCGGCAAATCAAAGATGACCGAGTTTCACTCCGTTTTGAACCGCGTCATGTTGAATATGAAATGGGAACGGATAAGGTGTTTGTTTATGGGTATTCGTTTGCCAAGGGAGCAAGCTCTAAAGAGTCGCGTACTGACAGAACGTATGAATTCCGCATAAAGATTGCCAAGTATGCACCTCAAATTGACTACATCGATACATACGCCGGTCGGCCGCGCACAAAAACCATTGAAGCGAATCTGAAGCGCAAAGAAGAACAAAGAGAGATGCGCGAGGAAAAAGAGAAAAGAATCCAGGAGCAGAACGAAGATGATATGCAAAGAAATTCGAGTGATGAAAGCGAATTCTAAATACCTGCTGGCCGTGAGCCTTGCAATTGCTGGTCATGTGCATGCACAAGATAAAACACCGGCCATGGATGATATCCCTGTGGTGCCTGCTGGAGTCATGCGTGACAACGTTCCGGCTCCGATAGGAAGTCGATCTGCTGTGGCTAACAATCAGAAGGCCAGGGGCCAAGGTGCTGAAGCAGGTGTGGACTCTGGAAATTTCTCAGGGAATATCAACAGTAGTTCACATATAACGATGAAGCCAGGGGTGAACCAGATCATTCCAATTGCTATTGGGCATCCAAATCGTATTGTGACTCCATTTAGTACACCCGATATCACCTCTACGACTCTTAGTTCCGGTGGTGGAGGGGGTGAGAAAGATAAATGCGGTGAAGTCTGTATTAAGGACAACGTAATTTATATCGCCACTCTTAAAGAAAGCCCTGTGACGATGTTCATCACCGAGAAGGGGAGTGAATCGCAAGCACTAAGTTTGACGATGATTCCACGCAAAATTCCACCGCGCGAAGTATTCGTTAAGCTTGATGGCTCATTTGCTGGTGGTATGGGTGGGGTCCGGGCTAGTGCAAATGCCAAAGCTGAGGCTTGGGAAACTAGCCAGCCTTACATCGAAACTATCAGAACGCTGTTCAGAAAACTCGCGCTGAATGAAATCCCTCAAGGGTTCACGATGACAGCGACACCGCGCGAACTCGCAGCAAAGGCACCTAAGTGTTCTATCCCTGGGCTGTCGGTTGATTTCGCAGCAGGCCAGTACATGGCTGGCCATAACCTGAATGTTTATGTCGGCGTAGCGCGTAACGACAGCCAGGATCTGGTTGAGTTTCGTGAATCTCAGTGTGCAAACTGGAATACAGCAGCCATCACCAGCTGGCCACTGAAGGTGCTGGAGCCAGGACAGCGCACAGAGGTCTATGTGGCAGTGAAGCAAGGGCATGCTCCTAGCTCGATGTCTCAGCGTCCATCCCTGATAGGAGGCCGGAATTGAATTTGATGCAGCAATGGGGGCAGCTGACCCCCAAGGTCAAACGGCTGGTTGCGGTATCTGCAATCGGTGTAGTCATCCTTGGTGCTATGGCACTGACCACCTCGCCACCAGAAGAAAAAAAACAACGAGGACGCCATGAATCCATCAAGAGCATCCTGACTGATAAGAACACGCGGGACGTTGGCATCGACTCAATTTCTGGCTCCCTGAAAGCGCTGGAAAATAGGATGAAGGGAGTTGAGCGCGAGCAAGAGCGCATAAAGAAAGAGGGAGTAAGTCAAAAGCCTGACTCAACCTCGGAAGAAAATACGGCTGAGAGCGCTCGCATGAGGGCTGATATTGACCGTTTGATTGATATGGTCGAGGCGAAAAATCCTGCCCCTCCCAAAGGTGATGAAGCTGGAAAGGGGGCTGAAGCTGGAGGGAGCAAGCCTGGTGGGGAACCAGCTGTGGTGCAGCAAAGCTATATTGATCAGAAAGTGGACTTCAACGACCCTGCCTCGGTATTCAAATCCGCACCTCTTCCCCACACCAAGAAAATTCGTCAACACGATCATCCAGGAGGAACAGACACTGGTGAAAGTGACGACAAGCAGGTTGCAGGTCTGAATGCAGAGCAGCAAGAAATGCGGATCGTAAGTATTTCTCAAGCAGAAGAAAAGTCGAAGTCGAAACCCAAAGAGGACGAGTCGCAAACCATGTCGTATTTGCCAGCAGGTTCCATTATTACTGGAACGCTGATAAATGGTATGGATGCTCCAACTGGTCAAGGTGCGCGCAAAGATCCATTCCCATCAACTCTACGCATTCAGAAAGAGGCAATTCTGCCTAACAAGTTTCGCGCCGATGTCAGAGAGTGCTTCATGATTCTCTCTGGGTATGGGGACCTAAGCTCAGAGCGTGCGTATTTACGCGGTGAGACATTCTCTTGTATCAGGGAGGATGGTGGAGTTATTGAAGCTCGGCTTGACTCGTATGCGGTTGGTGAAGATGGAAAAGCTGGTGTAAGAGGTCGATTGGTTTCAAAACAAGGACAGATGGTCGCTAAAAGCCTGATTGCTGGTTTCTTAGGCGGAGCATCAAAAGCAATGGACGTTAATGTAGTCCCAACCATCAACACGACTGGCTCAAATCGAACCGAATTCCAGTCTCCATTGTCTTCCGATCTTTTCCAAGGCGCGGCAGTTAAGGGGGCATCGAGCGCATTAGATCGAATTGCCAAGTTCTATATCGAAATGGCGGAAGGTATTTTCCCAGTCATTGAGATCGATGCTGGGCGTCAATTGGATGTGATTGTGACGCGCGGCGCGCGACTGCAGATCCGCAACCTGAAGCGCAAGCGCTAGAACAAAACATGAATTGTCCGAAACGGGCAATTTGGAGGTGAAGCAAAAAATGAAGTTGTCCTTACGATCCGTTCAACGTGTGATTCTTCCCGCTGTAGCAGTGCTGCTCAGTGGCTGCTCGATGATGAATATCGGGGCAGAGGATTACGGATGTCCAGGCCTTCCGAACGGCGTGCAATGCATGTCAGCTCGGGATGTCTATGTCGCTACCAACAATGGGCAAGTTCCTGCCCCGATGGTCAGGGGAAGGGAGGCTGAGCAGCATGAAGCTGAGATGGTCCACAAGACCGGCGTAGGTAAATCCAATGAATCGGGCGTTAAGCAGGCGAGTCCAAACGATGTGGTTGATAACTATGTGGCCCCAAGGTTGCCTGATCGCCCGGTCCCAATCCGAACACCAGCTCAAGTCATGCGGATTTGGGTTGCTCCATGGGAGGACAGCAATGGAGATCTGAACACTACTGGATACATATACACAGAAATTGAACCCAGGCGCTGGGTGGTCGGTGAACCGATGACGGCCTCCGATCCAGTGCTCAGGCCACTTCAATCACTGGACGCACCAACGACAGGCATCGGCAATACCGCGATGAGTGCAGAGCGTGAAGCTCGCCTGGAGAGACAGCGAGAGGAGAGGGAGATTCGCCAAGAGCAGATACAGCAACAGCGAGAAATCGCCTCTCAAAAACGGAATCGACTTAATTAAACAATAGGAGTTCAAGCATGAGCACACTCACACACAACAAGCTGATTGCCCTGAGCCAGAGCAATTTCGTGGCAAAGGTCAAAAAGAAGCATTTGATCGCTGGTGGCCTGGTACTGGCAAGCATCGTTGTTCTGATGACCCCTGACTTCGCATTGGCGGGCGGCGGTGGCTCCGAGTTCGACGATGTATGGAACACCCTCAAGGACTGGACACAAGGTACGCTGGGTCGCATTGTGGCGGGCGCAATCATCCTGGTGGGCATCATCGGCGGAATTGCACGTCAGAGCTTGATGGCCTTTGCCATGGGCGTTGGCGGTGGCATGGGCCTCTACAACGCGCCAACGATCATCGAATCCATCATGTCGGCAACCATTCCGGTAGCCCACAAAGCAGTGCCAAGCCTGATCACGATGTGCAACGGCCTCGGCTGCTAAGTCAACCGGCAAAATCAAGACATCGAAAGAGCGCCCAACGGGCGCTCTTTCTTTTTCAGGGATCGGGTGAAAGTGCTTGGGTTGCCCATTATGGGCTTCCACCGAAGAGAGACTTTAGCAGCCTCAAAACTAGACTGGAAACATCTATAACTGGGGTTTCGCATGCGAAAAAGTTTCTTGCTCGCCGTTCTGTCTGGTGCGTTGTCCATAGCAAACGCAGCACCACTTGAAATTACTGATGCTCGTGGGGCGAACATCGAAGACATGGTGAAGCTGCCTGTTAAAGGGCTTCAGGCAATTCAAAGTAAGGGGCAAATTATGTTCGTTAGCGATAACGGACGATTTGTATTTACTGGCCAAGTAATTGATCTTTGGTCCAAAAAAGAGCTGAGCACTATGAAACAGATGCGGGACGCATCTGAAACTCTCAACTTCAAAGCACTTGGCCTCGACCCCAAAAGCTTGAACGCAATCAGCATTGGTACAGGGAAAAATGAGGTCGTGGTATTTGTAGACCCATACTGTGCTGTGTGTCACAAGTTGATGACCGAATCAAAATCATTGCTGAAAGACTATACGTTCCGCTTTATTGTTGTTCCTGCACTAGGCGATAAATCGAACGTGCTTTCCAAGCAAATATTCTGTGCAAAGGATAAGAATAAAACATTCGAAGCCTTCACGACTAATGCAATTCAAAGCTTAGCCCAAATCCCCAACTGCAATACTGAAGGGTACGACAAGACACTTATTGCAGCCCAGATTTTGGGCGTTGAAGGTGTCCCTATGGTAATAGCTCCCAATGGACGATATGCGAAAGGCTATCCTGCAAAGATGGCTGAATGGCTTGCGGGGAATAAATAATGCTGGCAACAATTCGAAAAGTTGAAGGCGACACATATATTCCTGCCTCATGCAGAGCCGCCACTCTTTTTCCGGTACTCGCATATGATGAAGATCAAAAGCTATTTATCTGTGATGATCAAACAGTAGGCTTTGGGTTCATCTGTCAGCCTCTCAATGGCGCAGATGAAAAAATACAAGATCGTGTTAATGGGTTCATGACACAGGACTATCCCAAAAACACGATAGCTCAATTTTTCTCGTTTCGCTCCCCTGACATTAGCCAAGAAATCTACAAAATTCTTGGTCTGAGAGATGGATTTCGACATGAGATTCTATCCGCGACTATCCAAGAGCGTGCTGAATTCTTAAAAAAGCATACTCGGGAAAGAATAACGGCCACGAATGATCGAGGTATCTATGATAACGGGATCGTACATGATCAAAAATTGATCATATCTTTCAAGATACCAATCTCAGGTCGCTTCCCAACTGAAAAAGAGTATCTGGAACTGAAACAGATACGAACGAAATGTGAAGCTTCAATTCAGAGCATAGGTGTTGCACCGCATGCAATGACTTCAGCTCAATACAAGCGTGTGATGGGGACCATCCTTAATTGGGGCACTGATGCGAGTTGGAAGCACGAGAATGACAATCTCGATCAGGACAAAGCTATATGCGATCAGCTTCTGGACTTTGATACGCAAATAGATGTCTATAAGAACAAATTAGTCATTGGTGACTATCACGTCAAAGTTCTCTCAGCCAAAAAGACACCAGACAAAATGTTCTTTGGTGATGCACTGGCATATATCGGGGATCTGAATGGTACTGATTCAGGGGTCAAGGAAAACTACTTCATCTGTATGAATGTTTTCTATCCTGACCATGAATCGGAAAAAACGAAACTTGAACGCAAGCGGCAATTCACGGTGAACCAGGCGTATGGACCGCTGCTGAAATTTGTTCCTGTATTGGCCGATAAAAAGCACAGTTTCGATGTTCTGTATGAATCGTTGAAAGAAGGCTCCAGGCCCATTAAGACAACATACACGTTGGCTATCTTCGCTCCGACAGCTGAGCGAGCCGAAGAAGCTGCGACTAAAGCGCGAAATATCTGGCGAGAGTCACGATTTGAAATGATGGAGGACAAATTTGTTTGTCTTCCAATTTTTATTAATCATCTCCCATTGTGCACTGATCGCAAGGCAATTCTTGATTTATATCGCTACAAAACGATGTCCACAGAGCAAGTGGTTCCAATGTTGCCGATATTTGGTGAGTGGAAAGGAACTGGGACATTCCATGCAACATTGATATCCCGCAACGGGCAAATCATGAGCCAGTCGTTACATGACAGCGATACCAACAAAAACTTGGTCATAGCGGCTGAATCTGGTTCTGGAAAGTCGTTTGAAGTAAATGAACTCATTACTTCATATCTTTCTGAGGGTGCGCAGGTCTGGGTTATTGATGCTGGGCGATCTTATGAAAAGCTCTGCGCAACATTGAAGGGGGAGTTTGTGCACTTTGGGGAAAACTCCAAAGTTTGCTTAGCCCCATTTGCAAATATTGAAGAGTTTGACGAAGATGAAGATGCAATTAATGCGAATATTGCAGCAATGGCATCTGCAAAGGGAACCCTAGATGAGTGGCAGATAGCTTCATTGAAACGTGTCATTAACGAAATTTGGCATGAAAAGGGAAAAAAGACACAAATCGACGATATTGCGGAACGATGCTTGAAGAGTGGTGATACTCGATTAAGCGATATTGGGACTCAGTTGTATGCATTTACATCGAAGGGTAGCTACGGTAAGTATTTCAAGGGCGACTTTGCAACACAGTTCCAATCCCAATTAACAGTGGTTGAGCTTGACGACTTGCAAGGACGAAAGCATTTGCGTCAGGTTGTCCTTCTGCAGCTTATTCAGCAGATCCAGAACGAAGTTTTCCTGGGTGAAAAGAACAGAAAGAAGGTTGTAATCATTGATGAGGCTTGGGACCTGTTGAAGGAGGGGGAGGTTGCTGTATTCATGGAGCACGCATACCGAAAGTTCCGTAAGTATGGCGGTTCTGTGATTATTGCCACGCAATCAATTAATGACCTTTATGAGAATGCCGTAGGTCGAGCAATTGCGGAAAACTCTTCTAGTATGTACCTGCTAGGACAAACAGCAGAATCGGTGGAATCGGTTAGGGCAACAAAGCGACTGTCATTGTCAGATGGTGGGTATAACACACTTCTAACGGTGCACACAGTCCAAGGCGTATATTCAGAGATTTTCTTGAAAACAAAAGCGGGCATTGGTGTAGGGCGCTTGATTGTTCCTGATTTTCAGAAGCTACTCTATTCAACCAACCCGGTTGATACTAACCAGATTAAAAGATCTTTTGATCAAGGCTTTAGCTATGCTGAGGCTATCCGTCACGTAATTAGAGAACGCCAGCAAGGGGTACGTCAATGATTTCCAAAACAACATTCGCAATTTTCTCTGTCGTCCTGGTTGCTATGAATGCAGCTGGATATTACTACCTAGATAAAAAAATTGATAAGAGGCTTAGCCAGATTCCTAATATTGCAGTTGTCGATCTGACGAAATTGGCCTCTAGTTACCCGCAGGGGGCTACGCCTCAAGAAGTCGATGCGCTCATGGTGCAGACCAATAATGGAATTCTGAAGCTGAAAGAGGCCGGATATCTGGTTATTGACGCCGGGGCAGTCTTGGCTGCTCCACAAGACATTATTGTGGATCAGGAACTATTTAAATGAAGCTTGTTGTCAAGAAGCAGGCTTGGAAGGTCTATTTACCTAAGTTAGCATCAGTAGGTCTTTTTATACTTCTAGGCGGCGGTGCATTTATGTCTCGCTACCGTATTGGAATTGATTCGCAAATTGATAGGTGTATACCAAACTATTCGGTGTATCTAATTGATCTGAAAAATCAAAATATTGAGAAAGACAAGATATACGCATTCAAGGCAAACGGACTCCAGCCGTTGTTTAAGGATGGAACTTGGATGGTGAAATATCTTCGCGCAATTCCAGGAGATGTGGTCGAGGTTGATCCGCAGATGGATGTGAAAGTTAACGATAGGACACTGGCAAGCGGCCTGCCATTGATCATGAAGATTGGAGGAACCGAGAAGAGCTTTGTGGGGAAGAAGAAGCTTATGGATGATCAATACTGGGTTATGGGAAGCAGCTACACCAGCTTTGATTCGCGTTACTGGGGAACCATCAAACAGGAGCAAATAATTGGTCGCGCATATCCGATTTTCTAAGGTGATTTCGCTTCTGTTGCTTATAGGAGCTACTTACCCATCCATGGCCTCCGACCTCAAAGCTGCGGATGTCGAGATGATGCAGAGAGGCAAGGACAAAGCGATAAGCGGTGCATCACTGCTGGATCTCAGCACCCTGCAGAACAAGCATATGAGTGCAGCAGACAGCGATGCTCGGCAGTTCTACGAGCAGCTGAAAGAACAGGGGCGCATACAGATGAGCACGCCAGGGCAAAGCAGTGCACCTGGCCAGCAGCCAAAGGACCAGACAGATAGCTATACCTCGCTTGTCTTCGCATCGTTCTCCCTAGGCGATGCGGCGATGAAGGAGCTGATGGATGATGTCGCTGGTCGTCGAGATACCGTCATCGTTCTGCGCGGTGTAGCTCCGGGCGAGAGCTTGGCCAAGGGAATCGCCAGAGTCCAGTCGATGGCTGCGAGCAGGAAGGTGATGCCTAGCATCATCATTAATCCTACGCTGTTTCAAGAATTCAACGTCAACGCAGTTCCAACTGTGGTGCTTTTAAATAAACCGGATATAAGCAAGAACTATAAAGTTAAATCAAAAGTTTCTGGTATTGGCTCTGTTGATTGGCTCAAGAGAAAGTTTTCCGAAAATAATAAAGTCGATCAAGGCAACTACGGGCCTACAAGAGATATATCCGAACCAGACATCATCGAAGTGGCTAAAGCTAGGCTCGCATCGATTGATTGGGATGAGAAAAAGAGAAATGCAATAAAGAATTTCTGGAAGAACCAGAAGTTCTTACCATTGCCAACGGCGAATGAGGATGTTAGAAGAACAATTGACCCGACTGTGATTGTTGCAAGGGACATTTCATCAGCAGATGGGAAAGTTATTGTAAGGTCTGGTACTTCGATTAATCCTTTGTCATTGCGTTCTTTCACCCAAGCGGTCATTGTCTTCAATCCGAATGATCCCTGGCAAAACCGATTTGTGAAGGTGAAGGCGAGAGAGCTATTGAAACAGAAGAACGTATCTTCAATTTCATACATAGCTACTGAGATAAATATTGAAGACGGATGGAAGTCATACAAAAACATCACTGAGTCACTTGGCGCGCCCATATTTCTCCTGACTCCTGATGTTAGAAACAGGTTTGATCTTCGTGTAACCCCCTCCGTAATAACAGCGACAGACAGAAATTTTGAAGTTGCAGAATTCAAGAAGGTGGAGACTCAATAATGATTACCTTCTTGCCGGTCTTTCAACCTATCAAGAATGTCTCAGACGGATCGAGCCTGTGTGCTGAGGTGCTTTCAAGATGGAAGACACCAGACGGAAGACTCCATGCGCCAGGGCAGCTCAATTTAAATCGAATTGACTGGCGGAAGATCGATAGGGGGGTAGTTAATTACCTGCTTTCACACAAGGCTGAAATTCTTAAAAAGATAGATCATATTTTTATCAATGTCTCTGCAAATACATTGTTTGATGACGTCCACTTCTATCAGTGGGTCGAATCAATTAAAGCATTGATTGAAGATGGGAGTCTAAAAGTCACGATTGAAATCACTGAGCAAGTTCCTGATGAGCTGCTTGAGCGTCGATGGAGTGATATGGCCATTAAATCTATAACGATGGCTATCGATGACTTTGGTGTTTGCAACTCAACATTCTCTCGATTGAAATCCTTCCCATGGCTGTATTGCAAAGTTGAGGTGGCAGGAATTGAATCACTGATATCGGACAAGGGGGCAAGTGTATTCATTGATGCTGGAATCAAACTGATTGCAGAGAAAGTTGAAACGCTTGACCAAGCGAGCTTTGCATTCAATAAAAAGATTTTCCTTCAGCAAGGCTATATCCACTATAAGCCCTTGCCGATTCAAGCCCTGAACTTAGAAGTCAAAGAAAGCGCATATGCATATTAAAAGAATAGTGGTCGCATTTTGGCTGTTGATGATGTCTAGCCTCAGCAATGCAGAGGTAGGTTGCTATAGTGCGGACTTGATAGGGCCAAAGCTGTTCACGGATATTTGTTGGTCATGCATATTTCCGATACGAGTTGCAGGTATTCCAATAAGTGGACCTGGTGGGAGCTTTCCTGAGGATTCCGTCACATCACCCCTGTGCGCTTGCGAAGACACAAATGGTATCCCCCGGCCAGGGATTACAACCTCGATGTGGGAGCCTGCGCGACTCGTAGAGTTCCAGCGTGTACCTGGTTGTTCATCGGTGTTGAATGGAATTAGATTCCCGTTTGATCGGTTGAATCAGGGAAATCATTCGAACAGCACACATGATGGCTCTGATGGGACATTCATGCATTACCATTTTTATGCATTCCCGTTATTAATCATGATGGACTTGTTCGTGAACCAGAAATGTAATCCTGATGGGTACATGGATCTGGACGTAATGTACATGTCCGAGCTAGATCCAACATGGAATAACGATGAGCTAGCATTTTTTACTAACCCAGAAGCGGCTGCAATAGCTAATCCTATAGCAGCTGCAGCTTGTTCAGCTGATGCGATTGCATCAACAGCAGGGAGGCCACTTAAGCAAATGTTTTGGTGTGCCGGGTCCTGGGGAGCGTTGTACCCTTTGAGTGGAAATCAGAATGGCGGAAGAGGGGTGATCCGTGAATCCAGCCTTCTAAAAACACGCGTTCTTGCAGCTCTGCATCGCCGTGGCTTGTCGTGGAAAACAATGGGCAGCGATGCCCTTTGTGGCGGCTATATATCTCCTACGCTTCCCAAAACTCAATACAAATTCAATCTGGTAGCTCCAATTCCTGAGGCAAATTCGTCCCATGTTGTTGGTGAATCGACGCTGACCTGGGGAATTGCCAAAACTATTCCTTCAATTGGCCAAGATCCGGTCTACATGGTCTGGCGTTGGAATGACTGCTGCAATACCAAAATAGTTCAGTGAGTCGAATAATGATATTTAAGAGATTGATTTCTGCGCTTCTTGTTATTGGTATGACGATTAGTCCGATATACCCATCAGCGCAAACAAAAAACACTAATGACAGCCTGGCTAATGCAGGCCGTGAAGCTCAAAGCTTTGGTAAGTCATTATCTGAAACTGTCAGAGGCAGGGATAGCTCTAACAATAATGGCACTTTGAACTTGAATGGTAGCAGTGTCAATATTAATGATCTCTATCCTTCGACAAGCAGCTCAAACGCTAGGCCGCAAAACTACTATTTTCCAGGTGGGGCAGCACCAAGCATCAACGACTTGGGAGGTGTGTATAACGATTCCAACAATATGGATAAAGTTGGCTCCACAACTGACAAGTCGCTATATAAAGACTCTCTGAGTGATAACCCGTCTATATCGGGTGCCGCTTATAAAATATTGCTTAATGCGTCTAATCGATCTCGGCCAGATTTTTCCAATGATCCGATGTTGAATCAAAGCAAGGATACATTCAACAATATTGATGAAATCACAAAGAGCTTTGGGGATTGCTCAAGTACGAGCGAGGTCATAAAGAAAAACAGCAAAAAGCATATCCCAGAATATGAGCGCTGCGAGCGGATTGTTAAGCCAGCAGGTGCATGCAAAATCACCCATACAATGGGTATTGAGCATCAAGTTGCCGATGTATTCGTAGCAGGTCTAGGCAGAACATGGCTTACTGTAGAGTTTGATCTAAAAAATGGTACTGGCCATACGCTTGATCCAACAGACGGGATTGCCTTTTCAATGAACATTCCAACAGTTAAGTTTGAGGATGTTTGCACTGGTGCGAATAACTACAAGACCGACTTAGTAGGATCGTGGGACTGGATTGAACACGGCCTTGGTGGAACTGTTGACTCAACTGTGCATTATCGAGTCTTGGAATTTCCAACATGCGACAACAACTTGATTGGTAAAGTTCAGATACAAGATACTTCAACTTCTAGTGATACAAAATTCGTTCTTGGCGGTAAATTTTCTCTTCGTTTGATTAAACAGAAGCCTGATGTCTGGGCATCGGATTCATGCATAGCTGATGCTCAGTCAATTGGACAGAATTTCTGTACTGGGAATATTAGCGTTGATGTTGGTCCGCCAAGCGATCAAGAGTGTGTAGATATTGGAGGTGTTCGTATATGCCCCGGAGATTCATTCTTTAATTCGTTGACTCCATCGCCTATAAAAGGTCTTCCAACGTTAACGCAGTCTGCTTCCGTTTCTGAAATTCAATGTAATTTCAATGTTGGTCAGATGGATTGCTGGACAGACCCGCAAGGTGTGCAGCATTGTCCTCATAACGATGGCGCAAATCAAAATTCATGCGGCAAGTATGAGAATAATAACAAATGCGGATTTGTTTCAACTTCGTGCCTCGATGGAGCCAAGGATGAGAACGGGAAATGCTATGTTTTTGAAGATACATATGATTGTGGCCATGATGTTGATGTAATCGACTATACAAAAAATACTCAATATTCATGCTCGGGGCCGATTAAATGCATGGGGTCTGAGTGTCTTGATATATCTTCTGAACAAAACGGTGATTTTGCGAAGGCTGCGGCTTTACTTAATGCAGCACAGTTTATTGCGCAAGATATGCAGTGCTCTGATTCTGCTGGAGAAGAGGGCGGTGATGGTAACGTGGATGAAGGCTGTAAGGTGTTCAGTGGTACGCCTGGTCAATGCAAAATTGCGGTTGGCGGAATTCAGAATTGTTGTGAGAAGCCTGAGAATATCTCGCTAGCTGATTACATCACTATGCTAATGGCCATGCCCAAGCTTGACTCGGCCATCATGAACTTGGAGTCTGGGAGTGTTGTGCGAGGCTCATATCAAGTCTTGCGTGATCCAGTGGTTTCAGGTTGGCAGGAAGTTACAAAGCCCTTTGCTTCGTTTGCAGAGAATATTGGTGGCTCGGTCGATGCTTTTACAGCGCCTATTAAAGAGGTTTATAACCAGATTATTGATTCAGTCAAAAGTACGATACAGGATGTCATAAAGAACTCAATTCAGAATGGCATGACATCGGCAGGAGCCGAAGCCGGTGTTGCCGCAGGCACTGCAAGTGAGTTGAGTCAGCAGGCTGCAACTGATGCAGCAAATATGATGGCGCAGGTTGGGAATATAGCCAGCACTGTTATGACTGTTTATACGGTCTATGTTGTATCAATGATGATGATTCAGCTAATCTGGGCTTGCGAAAAAGAAGAGTTTGAACTTAATGCGAAAAGATCGCTAAAGAGTTGTCATTATGTAGGGTCGTACTGCAAGACAAAAGTGCTAGGCGCTTGTATCGAGAAAAGAGAGTCATACTGCTGCTATAACTCACCATTATCACGAATAATGAATGAGCAAATACGTGGACAAATGAATCTGGGGTTCGGTACAGCAAAGGCACCTAGTTGCGATGGATTGAAGATCGAGGACATTGGAAAGGTTGATTGGGATCAGATCAACCTGGATGAATGGCTCGGTATTCTAGGGGAGACTGGGCACTATCCGACACCAGAGACTTTGACGATGGATAAGTTGACAGGTTCTGGGAATATTCTTAATGACGGAAATAGGGTTAACTCTGTTGAAAGAGCCAAGAATCGGTTAGAAGGGGTTAACGTAGATGAGAAGCGAAAAGAGGCAGAGCGGAAAATAAACTCCGGTCATTAAAAGCAAAAAGGCCTTGAGGTTATTCCTCAAGGCCTTTTTTATGGGATCTACTTCACAAAGTAGTAGGCGTTGCCTTTTGACAGTATCATAGGATACATGCTGTTCTTTTTCTTTGACCTATCAATGTATGTGTCGTTTGGACTGGAGTAGATAAATACCCAACTTGGAAGAGTTACGCTTGTATTTTGAACTACATCCAATGTGTTAATGCTGCTCGTCCTCGAAATCTCCATTTTCATTGCGTTGTAATAGAAACCGTGACTTGACGTGAACGCCCAAGACTCCTTCTCTCCATTCTTGACGAATTCGGGTGTTGAAGTTTTGCTGGGCTTGAAGATATTCAGATAGATCACACAAGCTTTTGCGGAGCCTTGGTCGATGGATTCGCAATTGAGGTTGCTGTCTTCAATGAAGAACGAAGTCCCTTTTTCGCTCTTTCTTGTCTTGCTAAATTTCAAATTCTGCTTATTCAGGCTCTCATTCAGAGACTGAGAAACAATGTCAATCATTTTCGATTGAGCTTCTTCTGCGCTAGCTGCTTGAGAAGCAGGCATCCAGGCGACGATGCTGCTGCGCGCGCCATGCGAGTTCGGCGCGATTGCGCTGGCAATTAAATTCAGCCCCAAGCCTTGGGCATTAGACAAGCCTGCCGTTGGATTCGCATATGCCACGGCTGCGGAAGCAGTGTTGAACATGCTGGACTCGGGCATCCCGGTATTGGAATTCTTGGGGGCGGACGCATCTTTTATGCCTGTTTCAAGCCCGCCTGCTCGCGCAATGTTGTATGCCAGCGAATGACCATCATCAAACGCGGCAGGTTTCTTCTCCATGGTCACACAGCCAGATAAGGCCGCAGTAAAAGCAAGCGCGGCCGCTGTTTGAATATTGAGTTTCATGTCAAATCCCCCTCTGTTAACAACTACCCATAATGGTAAGGTAGCTCAAGAAAATGCAAGCTTCTGAGCGCAAAAAAGCCCGCCGAAGCGGGCTAAAACACAGATTCGAGAACCAAGTTTACCGTTAGGCCGCGACGGCCTCCGAAGAGGTTTCGGCCTGTCCTTCAGCCATGGCCAAAGCAACATCATCGTTGGCATGTTGGCTTTCATCTTGGCTGGTGCTGGGCGGTGCTTCTGCGTCTACCAGTGCGTCTTTGCCCTGCTTGCTGGCCGACCTGCGCGCGCGTTGTTCGATGCCCTGGATTCGCCCAGCGAGCTTGAACATCATTTGCTGCCACTTGTAGGTTTCGTTGGAGCGCTCCATGCCCTTGATAACGGTGGCCCACCACAAGCTGTCGAAGTAAGACACGAGTTCATCCAACTGCATCACGAGGCCCAGGAAGAGGGCACTTTGGGGAGTGCTCAGCTCCACATTGAATTCGCGCGCGTGGGTGTACACAGGTTGCTGAGTGATTCCGGCCTCTTTGACCTTGGCCTTGTTGACGCTCAAGGCGTCTGCGATTGCCGCGCGGAACTGCTGCAATTGCACATTGATCATGTCATTAACTTCATCCACGAAGTCGCCCCGATCAAGGATACGCAAGATAACTTCAGTGGAGAAGAAGGCTTGAGTTGTACGAGCAAAGCTGCGGTCCATGACTCGCTGAGCCTGGACGCTCCTCAAGCTGACGGTCTGCTTGAAAACGGGGCGGGAAACAGGATCACGCTGTTGCTCGCGTGCAGGCGTGTCTGCCTTGGGCTTGGCCGCCTTCGGTTGCTCTTTTGCAGGGTTATCGGTTGCAGAGACTGCACCGCTATTCGCTTCTGTCGCCATGTGTCGTGCTCCTTGTGATAGACGCACTGACGATATGGCTTGACCTTCAAAAAGCTTTACTAGATACGTGCCCATATTGGGCCATCTGAGCAACATTGAGCCGGGGCTTTTGCGATAAGCTGAAACCTCTCTTTGTTGCAGCCTCGGCTTCAACTTGAGTGAGGTAGCTGGCCTCCATAAACAAACAGCTTCCTTAACGTGCCTCTCGGCACTTTCAACCCACCTGGGGCATGTCTCCCAGATGGGGGTATTGCCCCTCAAACCGGAGCAATACCATGACTGCTATCACCTTCCTCTTCGTTCTGCTCTTGATCATCGTAGCCCTCGGCTTCGCTCTCAAGCTTTTCGTTGAAGGTATGCGCGGCCTTACGGCTGAACTACTTAGCCAATTGTCGAAGGTTCAATCCTTTGATAAGACGGCTTTCCTGAACGCGACTTTTTCATCCGTGAAAACCTCTGTTCAATCCTGCATTCAACTGTCATCGCACGTTACGCGCGGTGCCGTTGAAATGGCTTTCCCCGAGCCAATTCCAGTAGAGCCTGCTTTTGATTGGAGTGTCTATGACACTCCAGCTTGGCAGCGCAAGGGCATCCTTGTGTACTGAACCGATTGCGCTGTCCTCGGATGGCGTTTCCCTGAAAGACGTTAATAGCCCTCGGGCACACCAGCCCGTGAGGGTGAAGTGTGCCCAATCGAAATTGGAGTCCACCATGTCTACACCCATCGCTCAAACAGCGAGCTTTCAAACCAGCACAATCTTTGGCATGCCAGAGATTGGCAATTCCGCGAAAACCATCGGTTTTGTGGATATGTCCAATGCTTACATTCCCTCCGTCATGGCGGGTTTTGTGCATCGTCGTGAGTTCCTGCGTGAGGTTTTGGCCTTTCTCAACTCTCCTGACGGGGATGCCCTGTTTGTTACTGGTCCTACTGGATCGGGGAAAACTTCAGGCATCCTGCAAATTCTTGGCACGCTCAACTGGCCTACACAACAAGTCACCGGCAACGGCAAGATGGAATTGTGTGACCTGGTTGGGCACCATGCCTTGGTCTCTGAAAAGCCTGGTGAAACCCCATCCATGAAATTCATGTATGGCCCACTGGCAATAGCAATGAGAGAAGGGCATGCCCTTCTAATCAACGAGGTGGATCTGATTGACCCTGCTGAGCTTGCTGGCCTGAACGATGTCCTTGAAGGGCGTCCTCTGGTCATTGGCATGAATGGCGGTGAAATCATCAAGGCTCACCGCATGTTTCGCGTGATTGTTACGGGCAACTCGCGTGGCGCTGGTGATGTGTCTGGGCAATATCAAGGTGTTCAGATGCAGAACCTCGCGGCCATGGATCGCTATCGATTTACTGTTGTCTCTTATCCAGAGAAGGCAGTTGAGGAAGCGATAGTTACCAAAGCATCACCGAAACTTCCAAAGCAAATTGTTGAGGGTATGGTTCGCCTGGCTGATGATGTGCGCAAGCTCTTCATGGGATCGGACGGACAAGGTGGCCAGCTGGCCATTACGTTCTCAACGCGCACGCTGGTTCGCTGGGCGAAGCTTTCAACGAAGTTCAAGGGTGCTCCTAACCCTCTGGGATATGCGCTCGATTTGGCACTGCTCAATCGCGCGACACCCGAGGATGCCACTGCGATAACTCGCTTGGCCAAGGACATTTTTGGGGAGCAGTGGAAAGACGATACCCCGGCCACCCAGCCTTGAGATCGCCATGTCTCAAATCTTCCCTGGTCCAAAGATCAGTTGGAGCATGAAGGTGTTTACCACAGCCTCTGAGGACAAGTTCATCGAGGTTGTGAGAAGCGCTCTCAAGAATGCAGCTCTGAAAATGGGCTGCGAGTCACCGATTGGAGATGAACAGAATGTTGGCGTGCTCTTACGCGCTGGCGATTTGACTCTTTCCCTTTCGGGCAATTCCCTAACGGGCAACTCGTTCAATTTCGTCTACCGAGACGGAGCTGGTGAGTTGCTTCCGAATGGGGATCACGCGCCCTTGTTGGCCTTGTTCTTCCTTCAGAGCGAGATCAACAAAACAGGCCTTGCAACGGATCTGATCTCCCTGAGTGACGATTCCGGCACATCCTATGCGTTCCACGTATTGGATGACTTGAAGCCACTCATGTTGGAGTGGGACATACCATGGGATGTTGTGAGATTGGATGCTGTGGCTCTTGGGCTTGCAGTGCCAATCTTCAACTTCATGGATCTGTCCTGTGACGATACTGAGGACGCTTTTTTCTAACCAAACCCAATGGGGGCTTCAACCCCCTGGCGGGGATGGCCTCTGCTTCACCAATTCGGAGGCCATCATGGCATCAGTCAACAAGGTAATCATCGTCGGCAACCTGGGCAAAGATCCAGTTTGCCGCAACGGCAACAATGGCAGCGGCCAGCTTTTTGCGAACTTCTCCGTTGCCACGACAGAACACTGGACCGACCAGGCCTCGCAAGAGGCTAGGGAGCGCACAGAATGGCACTCGATTGTGCTGCGTGGCCGACTCGCTGAAATAGCGCGCGACTACCTGCACAAAGGCTCACAGGTTTATTTGGAAGGCACACTGCGCACGCGCAAGTGGGTCGATCAAGAAAACGGAGTTGAGCGCTTTATCACTGAGATTCACTGCGACAGCATGCAAATGCTGGGCAGCCCGAATCAAAGTTCCGGGGGTGCTCCAGCTCAGCAGAACCACGCACACCAACGTGCAGCGGCTCCAGCTCGTGCGCCTTCTCATGCAAGCAATGGTTATGCCCAACAGTCGCAATCTTCGTCTCGTCCCTCAGCTCGTGCTCCGGCACCAGCTCAAGGCCGTGGACAGGGATCGCAAGCTGGTGGGTCCACCAGAGCTGCCAATTCCCAACCCATTCGCGGACAAGGCGGTGGGGGAGGAAGAACTGACGACGACATTCCGTTCGCTCGTCTTCACTACATGGCCGGTGGTTAAACACTAGGTCCATTTCTGTAACCCAACGGGGCGCTTGTATTCCCGGTGGGGGACATAGCGCCCAAATTGAATCGAGGTCACTATGTCCCAAGAGCAAAGCTCGCAAAATGAATCAACACTGATGGGCCGCTTCGGCGCGCGTTTTGGGGTTGATCCACACAAGCTCTTCGATACCTTGAAGGCTGTTGCCTTCAGACAAAGAGAAGGGCATGCGCAGCCTACCAATGAGCAAATGATGGCTCTGATGATCGTGGCTGAGCAGTACGGTTTGAATCCCTTCTTGAAGGAGATTTACGCCTACCCAGACAAAAACAATGGGATCGTTCCTGTTGTTGGCGTCGATGGCTGGAGCAACATTGTCAACGCGCACCCTCAGTACGACGGCTTTGAAGTGGTTTATTCCGAATCAAAGGTTGAAGTAACGGGAGTGAATTTTCCAGTTCACGAGTGGATCGAAGTGGTCATACACCGTAAGGATAGGACCGTTCCCTCCCGTGTCCGTGAATTCATGGATGAGTGCTATCGCCCTCCAACTCAAAGGAATGGGGCGCATGGTGCCTATCAAATCAATGGCCCATGGCAAACGCACGCTAGACGGATGCTGCGCCATAAGGCTTTCATTCAGTGCGGGCGTCTGGCTCTTGGCTTTACTGGAATCTTTGACCAGGATGAGGCAGAACGCATCATCGATGCTGATTCGAATGTGGTTGGAGCCTCCGTCAAGGTGGTGAAAACACAGGATGATCGACGTACTGCCAGCTCAGCTGAGGATGTGGCCAGCACGCAAGGGAATGCTCCCCTGCAGTTGACGCATGAGCAGCTGGAGCCATTGCTACAGCAACTGCTGAATCGCACACTGCCGAATCAAACATGGAATGTCGCTCGTCAGTACGTCGAGCAACGCTTTACAGGTGAAAACCTTGAAAGAGCGAGGACCTTCCTGAATGACAAGCAGATGGAGCACATGCCTAAGCCAGAGCACGACTATGAAGCGATGCAGCAACGCAGAGCCAGTGGTCAGGCGGAACGCTCAGAACGTGTGATGCCACCACTTGACGATCTTGTCCTGCCTCCAGGCGGGCTTGATTCTCAAGCTGAATCCAGCTTCTTCTAAGGTGCTGGTTTTATCAACCCCGTGGGGAGAAATCCTCCGGGGTTTCTCTATTCCTTCAACAGAATGGAGTTCATGTGAAATTCATTGACTTGATTCAAGGCTCTGAAGAGTGGCTTGCTTGGCGTAAAGGCGGCGTTACAGCAACCGATGCGGCAGTGCTGGTCGATCAGTCTCCCTACAAGACCGAA
Organism: Comamonas sp. HJ-2; assembly: GCF_053615495.1. NCBI lineage: Bacteria > Pseudomonadati > Pseudomonadota > Betaproteobacteria > Burkholderiales > Comamonadaceae > Comamonas > Comamonas sp. HJ-2. The sequence continues at coordinate 33,237 of NZ_JBSIFD010000033.1, forward strand.
TGGCGCTTGTGGGCAGAGAAAACAGGGTATGCGGTCGAGCGAGATTTGAGCAGTAATCCGTTCGTGAGGCATGGCCTTGCAATGGAGCCTGCTGCCCGAGCTGCTGCAGAGATCTATTTCGATGATCTCTTGCTGCCCATGTGTGCCCAGGCTTCGCACAACCCCTTGCTGAGGGCGTCTTTGGACGGACTCAACAAGGACAGTGAACCTGTGGAAATGAAGTGCCCATCAGAGGCTACCTGGATCGAGGTCACAACGTTGCGTCAGAACAGTAAGGCTTTCAAGTTTTACTACCCTCAGGTGCAGCATCAGATCCTTGTTACAGGGGCCAAGAGAGGGTGGCTGGTTTTCTATTTTGATGGCCAAGTTGAAGTGTTCTGCATCCCTCGGGACCAGGCACTGATCTCTCAGATAGAGGGCGTTGCCCCAATCTTCTGGGATAAGGTCGTTAAGAGACGAGAGCCGCAAAAGGACCCAGCGCGCGACCTCTACATCCCCCAGGGTGAAGAGATGGCCAACTGGTTGTATCAAGCCGAGGAGTTCCGCTTGCTGCAGGGACAGATCTCGGAATTGGAAGAACGCCTAGAGGTGATGAAGGAGCGCCAGTCGGCCTCACGCGCTGCGATGCAGGGCATGATGGGCGATTACATGCACGCAGACTATTGCGGTGTCATGGTGACGCGCTATGTGCAGGTAGGGAAAATTGACTACGAGAAGCTGCTAGCCGACAAGTCTGCAGGCGTGACTCAACAGGAGATTGACTCTTACCGGCGAAAGTCAACCGAGCGATGCCGGGTTACTTTGACAAACGATATGGCACCACGCCTGATCGTTGACAAAGGGGTCACAGATCCCGTCAAGGACCTATCATTGGACGTTGAATCCTTTTACATTTAGGGAAGTCTTTTTGGCAGGGGATTCGCGCAAGCGAGTCCCCTTCTGAAAAGCAGATTTTGTTCCCTCTGGGAGCGAAAGTGTGAAGTAGCTGGCTTCCTAAAACAAACAGCTTTTTATCAACCCTTGGGGTGTGTCACACCCTTGGGGGAGTGGTGCACCTCTTTTCGGAGAGCACCATGACACAAACCAATTCCACCAAGATCAACCATCTGACTCAGCTGTGTGTTGTACATGCAGACTTTGACATTTGGAGCGGGCAGGTTCGCCTGACCGCTGACGATCTGAAGCTTGGAGCAGGGGGAGAGATCCCACCAGAAAAAATTGCCCAACTGGGTACTAAGAAGATCTGCGATCCCGCACAGCTGAAAGGCTTTCATCGGGTCAAAGCAGAGACTCGACGCACATTGCTGCGCATCGGCATGAAGTTCATGGACGGCGTAGCAATTCCATTGACCAAGATGGATGAGGTGTGCAAGAAAATGGGCGAAGTGCAAACTGAGTTCGATGCACTGCGCACCACTTTCATCGCAAACTACAACGCTGCGATAGATAGCTGGTGCAAGGAAAATCCTCAATATGAGACGGCAATCCGCTCAGGCGCGCTTCCACAATCCGTTGTGGAAAAGCGCCTCGGGTTCGATTTCCAGATCTTCAAGATCGCGCCTACTGATGATGCAGAGCTGAGCACTCGCCTTGAAGAAAAAGTTCATGGCCTGGGCGATGACCTCATCAACGAACTGATAGAGGAAGCAGATAAGTTCTATGAAGACCGCTTGCTGGGCCGTGACAAATGCGGCATTGGCACCAAGCAGACTTTGCAGAACCTGCGAGACAAGCTCGATGGGCTGTCGTTCCTTAACTCAAAAATCAAACCGCTTGTCGATCTTCTCAATGAAACGTTGAATGGGTACAAAACGTATGCTGTTGGCCGCGATGTCACAGGTCCGTTTTTCCATCAGCTGACCGCCACAATGCTCATCCTGAGCAGCAAGGCGCGAATTGAGCAATATCTCAACGGAGCGATTTCAGTCAAGGCAGAAGCGGCGACTCTGGAGGCCTCAGCCTCCCAGAATCAAAGCTACGCCTCCGACTCTTCAACTGCCGAGATGCAACCGCAATCTGCAGAGGGTGATCTGTTCACATCCGTGGACAGCGCACCAGCACCGGCACAAGCGTCCAGCAATCCAGCTGATGCGTTTATTGCCGACCTCGACCGCTTCTTTGGCACGCACGCACGCACAGAGACATCGATTCAGCCCCAGGCTGCAGAGGTGGTTCATCGTGTCGATGTAGAAGTGCTTGAAGCGCCTGCAGGTACTGTGTCAGAAGCCAGCGAGCCTGCACAAGGCTCGGTGGTTATCGACGTTGAAGCCACTTTTGTCCCTACTGATTCTGTTACGCAAGCACAGACTGAGGGCCAGCAGGCAGTTGTAGTGGGAGTTGAGGAGGAGCAAGCAGAAGTTGAAGCTGGAAACAGCAACAACGATGCCTCTTTCCAGCTTGCCACCATTGGTGATGACGACGAAGACGGCTTTTTCTAAGCAGTCCTAAGCGCATCATTTTTAACCCAAGGGGAATCCTAGCCCCTTGGGGCTGGGTTCCCCATACCTCTTGAGGGAAGACCCATGGCCAAACAGAACCGAAATACTATCTATACCGCATTGCCCATCGTGGCAACTGCTTATGGAGACAAGTTTGGTGTGAAAGTCCGTATAGGCCAAGACGTGGCCTATACGGATGGGAAAACGATTGTTATCCCGAACGTTCCTCACGATTATCCATACATGGATGTTGTGTGGGGCTACATGGCGCATGAAGCCGCGCATGTGCGGTTCACTGATTTCAGTGCACCGCGACGCGCAGGTCTGCATGCCGAACTGACCAACGCTTTCGAAGATTGCCGCATCGAGCGGGCGATGATGGACTTGTACCCAGGTACTGCCACGACGCTCAACGAGGTTGCGAACTACATGGCAAGGGTCGGTCACTACTCCCATCTTAGAGATGATGAGCATCCAGCTCAGATCCTGGTGGGTTACTGCCTCTATTGGCTGCAAGCGAGGGCCGTAGGTCAACCTGTGATGGCGTCTTATCTGGCAACTGCGCAGCCCGTTCTGGAGCGCACATTCCCACAAGGCGTTATCACTCGATTAAGCACCATTCTCCGCAAGGTGGTGGATGCTGAATCGACTTCCGATATCTGCTACCTGGCAGATCAGGTCATTTCCATGATCGAGGAAGAGAAGGAAAAGGAAGAAGAGCAGCAACAGCAGGATCAGCAGAATCAGGATCAAAACCAACAGCCTCAGAATGTTCCGAACGAACAATCCTCCGGCGAAGGCGATGACTCCGATGAAGCTGATGGCCAGCAAGACTCGACACAAGAAGACTCCCAACAGGGGAAAGGCCCAGGCCAATCCAATGAGGGTGATGATTCAGGTGAAGGTCAAGGTCAAGGTCAACGATCCATGGCTGGTGCCGATCAGGGAGCTGAAAACGATTCTGGTATTGCCTCGCGCACTGCAAAGGAAAAGTTGGATGCACTTACGCAAGCTCTCTCAGCTGGCGCTGGGGATGTGGATGGGGATCGCGCACGCAATTCTCTGAAGCAGGAGCTGTCACAAGTGGCACGGGAAGAGGGAATCCCCTCCTACCAGACCATTCGCAAGGGAACTGATGCATCAGATGACAAGGCCAAAGGCCTTGAGCTGATGAACCGGGTCCGGCCTGCAACATCGAAAATTCGCAATCAACTGTTCGGCCTGGTGCAAGCCAGTCTGCGTTGTGCGAAGCAATCGACCCGCAGTGGCAAACGCCTGGATATCAATCGACTGCATCGCGTAGTCGCGGGTGATACACGAGTGTTTGCAAAACCGCAGGAAAAGCGAAAGCCGAATACAGCGGTCCACATACTTGGCGATAAAAGCGGGTCCATGACCCGTCCTACCAGGTCCGACAGCTCGCGTTCGCTGGCCGATGTCACAGATGAAGCATGCATTGCATTGGCGCTCGCGCTCGATGCGATTGCCCATGTGAATCCTGCAGTGACCTTTTTCTCAAACTCTTCGGAGTCTCCTGTTGTCTGTGCTGTGAAGCATGGGCAATCAGTTCAGGCCAATACAGGCAGGTTTCCAGTGAAACCCTCTGGTGGCACGCCGATGGCTGAAGCCATTTGGTATGCGGCCTACGAACTGAGCAAAACACGCGAAGACCGCAAGATGTTGATCGTCCTTACGGATGGCGAGCCGAACAGCTCTCAAGCCACAAAGGAAGTGATCGACCTCTGCGAACGTAGCGGAATCGATGTCATTGGTATCGGCATTCAAACGAACGCACCGGCAACTTTGTTCTCAAGGAGCATTTGCATTGATGCGGTCGAAGACTTGCAGAAAACACTCTTCAAGCTCATGGAAAAGTCGCTGACTACCGTGGACTGAAGGTGGCCAACCTTATGTGCTCGAAAGAGTGCATTTCAGCCGCTGGGGAAACCCAGCAATTTCAACCCTAGCGGGGTCGCACCCCCGGTAGGGGGGCGCTCCGCAAAATTTCGGAGTTCCCACATGCAAAACGTCATCACTATCGCTCTAGACAACAACGCTCAAGCTATTGCTGAAGCAGATTGGGGTTGCGAGCTGGCTAGTGCTTTTGAAGTCAAGGAGTCGTACTGCGTTTCTCTGCTTCAAAAGGGTGAGAGCGATCTCACTTTCCACTACACCATGGCCACGGATCTGAAAGCAGCTCGTGCTGAAGCTCTCGACGCCTACCCAGGCGCAGAACTCATCGCGGGAACTGTTTACTGAATCGCAGCCATGTGACTGACCTCACGCCCTGAAGGGTGTGGGGTTTTGTCTTCCATCAACCCAGCCGGGGCACACCCGGTAGGGCGCTGCTCCAGCACGTTTTGGAGCAGCCATGAGCACTTTCGTCATTTACTCGGCCAACGAGAACGCTCTTACCGGAGCGGGCTACTGGAACGATAAAGATGGATGGTCAGTCCACGGGAATGCCACCGTGTACGTCAAAAAGAAGCTTGATATGCGCCTCCCTCATTCTGTGGGCGGGGACGCACGTTGGCTCAAGGAAGAGGGCAAGAAGCTCCTGCAGCCCATCAGTCAGACCCTTACCAAGGGCTTGGCCAAGGTGCGCAGGAAGCATGTGCTGACGGCTCAAACCCGAAGCATTCAAGTTAAGCCCATTGCTGCAACACCTGGATCTCAGGTGGCTGCATTTCAACAGCTGCAGATGGACCTCATCGTCAGCTAATCACCCATTGGGGCAGCTCGCCCCAGATGGGGCGACTGTCTCTCAATCAAGAGGCAGATCATGGATTTTCAGTACTACCCAACAGGCGCATACACAACGGCTTTGCTGTGGCATCAATTCCAACGGCCCATCGTCCATGTGTGTGATCCCAGTGCAGGTAAGGGTGCGTTGTTTCGACACGCTGAGAACGGGTTCGAGGAACTGCCGGAAGGCACTGAAGTTCCTTGGTTCGATCCAAGCCTGGAAGAGCGCTTTGATCGTCGTCGTTGGTCCTATGACCAGCGCGACAAATACAAATCTTCGTCCCGAAAGAAATCGGCTGTCGAAATCGATATCAAGCACCATGCGAGCTTGCGCGAGCTGGGTGTAACGGTTCTAGGACATGACTTCTTAGAAGTTCAGTCTCTGGCCTCCGTCACACAAGTGATCATGAACCCACCCTTTAACCAGGGTGCGGAACATGTTCTTCATGCTTGGGATTTGGTTTACGACGCTGAGATCAGTGCGTGCATCAATGCTCAGACCATCAAGAATCCATACACGCGCGAGCGTAAACGCTTGGTGGAGCTGATCGAGAAGCATGGCAGTGTGTCATTCCATCAAGATCAATTCGTTGATGATGTGGAACGTAAAACCGATGTTGAGGTGGCTATTGTCTATTTGAATAAAGTCCCGGAAGCATTTGCTGATGTGGACAATATTCTGAAGAGGCTAAAAGTGGGAGATAACTTGAGTCGTCATGAATTTGACCCTCATATCTGCAAAACTCTCGCTCTTCCAGCTAACTTCATCGAGAACACCTACTATCACTTTAGCGCGGCTATCGAAGCAGCGCGACAATCATCTGAGTTTGAAGCCATCTTCGAGCACGCATCAGATAAATTGGGAGTGACGCTAGACGAAATGCAGTCAAAGGGGGTAGGGTCTGACTTCAGACCTGATCCGATTGATATTCGAAAAAAAGCTATGGAGCTATTTTCGAAGAGGTATGAAGATCTCAAGCGGAAAGCTTGGGCGCAGATTATCAGATCAACACGGCTTTGTTGCACAAACCAGCCCCATTGCACTGGTAACCTCGGCGCATGAATGAACCCCAAGGGCCTAAGACCCGCT
>NZ_JBSIFD010000034.1:0-37724 GCF_053615495.1 Comamonas sp. HJ-2
GTTGTCATTGTGTTTGCGGACAAGCAGGCTCTCGCCTGCGGTGGATTGTCCGTTTACACAAAATTCTGCACACCCTCCTAGCTCGGGACAAGTGAACTTTTCGGGCAACGACGTTACTGGCCGGAAGCCTTATCACATGGCTCGCATGGGCATTGTTCGCAGCTTTCAGAAGACAAATATTCTCAAATCTCTTACCGTATTTGAGAACGTCCTGACCGGTCACTACCTGGAGGCCCATCAGTCACTATGGCGTACGTTCTTTCCCAACCGTGCGGTTCGTGCAACCGAATCCGCCGTAAAGGAAAGCGCGGAACACATCGTTCACACCATGGGCCTAACTCATCGCATGCACACACCAGCATCGGTACTGTCGTGCGGCGAGCTCAGACTTCTAGAAGTGGCGCTCGCGCTCGCGGCTAAACCCGAAATTCTCATGCTGGATGAACCTGCAGCGGGCCTCAATAGCCAAGAGGCTCGCCAGTTCGGTGAGATTCTTAAAACTCTACGAGGCACCCTGGTTCAGTCCATTCTGATTGTGGAACACAACATGAGTTTGGTGATGGGTGTCTCAGACCGTGTCGTTGTCATGCATTTCGGTGAAAAGCTGATTGAAGGAACACCTGCACAAGTTCAAGCCGACAGCCGAGTGGTTGAAGCCTACCTAGGCGGTGGAGGAAAGAAAGCATGAACGCAATTAGCAAGCATGAAATGCATGCAAGCGCACAGGGCAAAGCCTCTGGTACGCCCATTCTTGAGCTGCGCGATCTGTATGTCAGCTATGGAAAGACGGCTGCACTGCATGGAGTGAACCTAAGCATTTTACCAGGTGAAGTCGTTGCACTGATTGGTGCAAACGGCGCCGGTAAGACCACCACTTTGCGAGCTATTTCAGGTCTACTCAAACCAACACGCGGTGAAATTTTCTTCCAAGGGAAAAGCATCGGTGGCCTAGCAGCTGACCGCGTAGTTGGACAAGGTATCGCGCAATCTCCAGAGGAACGTCATGTATGGCCCAGCATGACAGTGGACGAAAACCTGTCCATGGGGGCCTATCTATGCAAGTCCAAGTCTGAAATTGAGCGACGCATGGGCCTGGTCTATGAGCGCTTTCCTCGCCTCAAAGAACGACACAAGCAACTGGCCGGCACATTAAGCGGTGGCGAGCAGCAAATGTTGGCCATTGGTCGCGCGTTGATGTCAGAGCCACGTCTTTTGCTGTTGGACGAACCCAGCCTTGGTTTGAGTCCTCGCATGGCTGAAGAAGTATTCGAGTTCGTTCGTGAAATCAACGCCCATGGTGTCACCGTGATTCTGGTGGAGCAGAACGTGCACAACGCTTTGTCAGTCGCCACACGTGCTTATGTCTACGAAACAGGCCGTGTCGTGGCAGACCGCAATGCAGCTGGTCTGCTCGAGGACCCTGAGATCCTCAGCGCTTATCTTGGTGGCTAAGCAACTTCTAGGGGGCACCCATATGCATCTTTTATTTGTTCAAAAATTAATTAATTAATCGTTCAATCAACTCAGGGCAGCGGCACTGCCCAGATCAAGGAGTCACTAAAATGAGTAAATCACTGCGAGTGGGCATCGTCGGCGGCGGTATTGGAGGCGTAGCTCTGGCGCGCTCACTTCGGTTGTCTGGCATCGACGCATACGTTTTTGAGCGCGCGAATGCATTTGGAGAAATTGGCGCAGGCGTTCAGATGACGCCTAATGCAGCCAAGGTTTTACGAGCACTGGGACTTGGCGAAGAACTGGCACGTATCGGCTTCTTACCCAATGCCATGGTTGGACGTAACTGGGACGATGCCCGAGAACTGTTTCACACGCCCTTGCGCGAGGTGTGCCCAAAGTTGTTTGGCGCAGACTTTTGGCATGTGCATCGAGCAGATTTGCATGCGATCTTGTGCCAAGGCATCCCTGCAGATCGCGTGCGCTTTAACGTCTCATGCACTGGAATTACCCAGCTCAAGGACAAAGCCGTAGCGCATTTCAGCGATGGCACTCAATTTGAAGCCGACCTGATCGTTGGTGCTGATGGCATTCACTCTGTAGTGCGAGATTCTCTGTGGGGTAAGACACCTTCGCAGTACACCGGACATATGTGCTGGCGCGCAGTAGTTCCGGTAGAGCAGCACCCGCTGCCTTTTGTGACCCCGGACGCCTCATTCTGGATGGGCCCCAAAGCACATATCGTCACCTACTACGTCAAAGGTGGCGCCGCAGTCAACATCGTTGCAGTCAACGAAAGCGCGAACTGGGTCACAGAGTCGTGGACTGAGCCCAGTACCCGAGAAGAGTTGTTAGCTGCATTTGAAGGCTGGCACGACAACATCATCCACCTCTTTGAGAAGACCGACGCTCAACAAATCTTCAAGTGGGGATTGTTTGATCGCGACCCTATGACCCAGTGGTCAAAGGGCAATGTGACGCTTCTGGGCGACGCGGCCCACCCCATGCTGCCTTTCCTCTCGCAGGGTGCGGCTATGGCCATTGAGGATGCCTATGTGCTTGCTACAGCAATCTCGCATTTCAGCGGAGACCTGAATGAAGCGCTCAATGCTTACGAAGCTGAGCGTCGTCCACGCACCGCTCGCGTGCAACTAGAAGCACGTGAACGTGGTCGCACCTATCACCTTTCCACTCCTGAAGAGAAGAGAAAGCGGGACGAGGACTTCCAGAACGCCCAGACCAAGGATCCCAATGCCGTGGGTATCAAAGCCGAATGGGTCTATTCCTACGACGCAACCGCCTGCGTTGAACGCTTTAACGAAAACACCAAGGTCGCTACGGCTTGAACTCAGGAGACAAGATGACAATGAAAACCTCATTCCGTATCGGACAAATCGTTCCCAGCTCCAACACCACAATGGAGACTGAGATTCCTTCCATGTTGCGCCTGCGTGAACAAGTGCGCCCCGAGCGTTTTACCTTTCACTCTGCTCGCATGCGAATGAAGCATGTCAACAAGGATGAGCTTGCGGCTATGGATGCCGAAAGCGATCGCTGTGCCTTGGAACTCAGTGATGCGCGTGTGGATGTACTGGGCTACGCTTGCTTAGTTGCCATCATGGCCATGGGTCATGGATACCACCGATCGTCACAGTCGCGCCTCAGCAAGGCAACTGCGAGCAATCAGGGGGAAGCTCCGGTAATCACCAGCGCAGGGGCCTTGGTGGATGCTCTAAAGGTCATGGGGGTCAAACGTATTGCGTTGGTAGCACCATACATGGTGCCCCTAACCAAATTGGTCATTGACTACATTGAGCACGAAGGCTTTGAGGTCAGTGACTGGAGAGCGCTTGAGATTGCAGACAACTTGGAAGTTGGTCGTCACGACCCCTCTAAACTGCCTGCCATCGTTTCTGGCATGAAGACTGACGATGTCGATGCGATCGTGCTCTCCGCCTGCGTACAAATGCCCTCGCTCGCAGCGATTGCTCAAGTAGAAGCCGCGACAGGTAAGCCGGTGGTGACAGCAGCCGTGGCGACCACCTACGCGATGCTAAGCGAGCTCGGCCTAGAACAAGTAGTCCCAGGAGCTGGTGCGCTGCTATCGGGCGCCTACTCAACGAAGAAGGCTTCCTAATGTTCGACAGCACCTTTCTCTACGGCGCGCAGGTGCGGGCCAATGACATACGTCAACACTACCTCCGCTACGGCGGTAACAAAGACCAACGTGCCGAGCGCGATGCGGTCATCATCGTCCCCGGCATTACCAGTCCAGCAGTTACATGGGGCTTTGTTGCCGAGCGCTTCGGACGCCAATTTGACACATACGTACTCGATGTCCGCGGTAGAGGCCTAAGCGAGGCATCCAGTGCCCTGGATTACAGCCTGGATGCCCAAGCTGCTGACCTCAATGCGTTCGCATTGGCACTAGGTCTGTCCAAATATGCCTTCGTCGGCCATTCGATGGGAGGGCGCATTGCCATTCGAGCAGCGTCCCATCACCCTATCGGTCTTACGCGTGTAGTAGCCGTCGACCCCCCCGTCTCAGGCCCGGGTCGTCGAGCATATCCAGCCAATCTAACTTGGTACATCGACTCAATCCGCATGGCATGCAAAGGAATCAGCCTTGAGCAAATGCGCGAGTTTTGTCCCTCATGGAGTGATGAGCAGTTGCGATTGCGCGCACAGTGGTTGCACACCTGCGACGAACGCGCGATTGTCGCCAGCTTTAATGCCTTCCAAATGGACGACATTCACGCCGATCTTCCACACATTGCAGTACCGCTAATGCTGATGAGTGCAGAACGAGGCGATGTAATTCGCGAAGAAGAGGTATCCGAAATCCGGGCGCTGGTGCCAAGCCTGCACGAAAAGCGCGTCAGTAATGCTGGTCACATGATCCCCTGGGATAACGAGGAAGGTTTTTATCAAGCCTTCGGTAACTTTCTCGGCCAAGCGCTGGAGTAACGAAATCATTTAATACGGAGATTGCCATGGCCATCAGCGACACCGAACTTATCCGCGCCTGGACACAAGTACTAAACCTCTCCAAGCTCAAACGCGGCGATGCCGTCACTGTGCTGACGAGCGACCACACCCACCCTCAAACCCTACGCTGTGCGATCACTTCGGCCACTATGCTGGGTGCCTGCGTAAGCCAGCTCAACTTGCCACCGGTCAATGGCGAGAAGTCACTCAGCCGCGATACCCTTGCCTATCTTGGCACGACGCCACTCACGGGCAATCGTGCAGCGATTGCTGCACTGAAGGCCAGCGATCTGGTGCTTGATTTGATGACACTGCTGTTTTCTCCTGAGCAGCATGAGATCCTGGCGTCAGGCACAAAAATCCTGCTTGCAGTAGAACCTCCCGAGGTCTTGGCACGCCTAGTTCCCACACTTGAAGACTATGAGCGCGTACAAGCTGGTGTAGCGCTACTAAAAGGCAGGCGTGAGATGCATGTCACTTCTCCTTCAGGAACTGATCTTCACTTACCACTTGGCGAATACCCGGTAACCGCAGAGTATGGATTCGTCGATCAGCCCGGCCGTTGGGATCACTGGCCTAGCGGCTTCGCCTTTACCTGGCCGAACGAGGGGGGCGCGCAAGGCCGCATTGTCTTGGCCAAAGGCGATGTTTTGCTTCCCATGAAAAGCTATGTAGGCGAGCCCATCACGCTCACAGTGGAGAACGGCTTCGTGACTAGCATCGATGGCGATGCCGAAGCCGAATTGCTTCGCGAATACATCGAGTCTTTCGACGATCCAGAAGCTTATGCAATTTCACATGTGGGCTGGGGTCTGCAAAAGCGTGCTTTTTGGTCAACGCTAGGCCTCTATGATCGCGAGGCTACTCTGGGCATGGATGCTCGAGCCGTTAGCGGCAACTTTCTTTTTTCCCTTGGTCCTAACAACGAAGCTGGGGGCAGTCGAACTACTGCTTGCCACATCGATATCCCAATGCGGCACTGCAATGTTTTTGTCGATGGGCTGCAAGTCGTGAATGACGGCCAAGTCGTGGAGTCACTGATGAAGCCTACAAAATCTGCTTACGCACTGGAGGTTACCCATGCTTGACGAGTCTCACGTCTATTCACGCCAAGGCTTCGGTGCGGGCTTGGGCATTAAAGCCCCCATCGGTCTTCTAATCGTGGACTTTGTAAATGGATTTGCTGATCCTGGAACTTTCGGCGGCGGAAACATTCCTGAGGCCATTGATCGCTCCGTAGAGCTACTTTCGACTGCCCGTGAGCATGCATGGCCCGTAGCACATAGCCGTATTGTCTACGCTGATAACGATAGCGACGCCAATATCTTCAGTACAAAAGTGCCAGGCATGTTGGGATTGAAAGAGCACTCACCTGCCAGTGCTATTGTCGATGTTCTTGCACCTGCACCTGGTGAGTTGGTCGTGCGAAAAACTGTTCCCTCAGCGTTCTTCGGCACCAACCTCGCTCCCTGGCTCACGCAACATGGAGTACGCACCTTGCTGGTGGCCGGCTGCGTCACCAGCGGCTGCGTACGCGCCAGCGTGGTGGACGCCATGTGTTGGGGATTTCGTCCCATCGTAATTGAAGACTGCGTGGGCGATCGTGCGATTGGCCCGCACGAAGCCAGCCTGTTCGACATGCGTCAAAAATATGCAGATGTCATCAGCCTAGCAGCTCTGCATGCCCAACTTGTCACGCTTAAACGCTGAAATCGAAACCTAGTCCGCTAGGAATCCGCCGACCACGAAGCGCGTCACTTGATCAATGAGCGCTTCGGTGTCGTCCGGGTCATAAAGCCCTTTAGGTGTCATTTCCTCCATTCGATGGGTATCCGAAAACGCGTAGAGATATGTGCCAACCATCAATGTAACGCGCCAATACGCATCCAACTCCGTTAGCTGTGGCAGGGCCAACCGGAAGGCCTCCACATAGCGTTGAGTAGATGAGCCGTAAGCGTCGGTACGTACTTTGTATGAAATCTCCGGCGGCTCTGTATGCATGCGAGCTTGCAGCCTCAAAAACGATCGTCCCTGTAGAGTCGCACGCAAGGCCAATGTCGGAGAAAGAAAGGCATGCACAATTTCTCTAACAGTAGGCTTGCCCCTGCATAGCAAAGCTTCAAGCAAATCGGTACGTTGCTGCGAGATAAGCTGCCCTCGGCGCAGAAAAGTCTCTTCGAACAATCCGTATTTCGAACCAAAGTAGTAGCTGATCAAAGCCTGCGTGACATTTGTCGCTGCTGCGATCTCCCGCAATGAAGTTCCTGCATAGCCCAGTTCCGCGAACTGCGCCTCTGCTGCATCCATGATCTCATCGCGAACCGCACTAATTCCCTCGGGCCGCCCTGGCTTTCTTTGCTTGACCCGCTTGCTAGGAGCGTGGCCGATAACATCTATTTTTTCCATTTAATTAATCGATTGACCAATAATGAAGTATATGTGTAGCGCACTGTACGTGTAAGGCCGGTACACAGTGTTTTTATAAGTACATCGACAACCATTTCCTGGATATCCACCGACCTAAAAGAAGCCGACCAGGATATGGCTAACATCGACCCGCATTTGTGGCGTCTCTAGGCAGGGAGCGTGGCAATGGAAAAGTCTGAAAATATTGCGAGGTTGTTGATTTCCACGCAAAACTGACCCACCGGGGGCTAGTGGGGATGCGGACAAAAACTTGGACTACCAGGGGAGATGTAATGGATGCCTCTCTGCCTACGGGCAGCTCAAAGGCCGCAGAAGCATAAAGATGAACAGCGTGACCGTTTTGGGAGTGTGCTTGTTCGCTAGACGAGCTGGGCTCTTGAATGGATACGGTATCAAAGTGCCCGTGGCTTGATAGACCAATGTCTTCACAAACATCAGCGAGGTTTCGTCATGCATCGTTGTACTACCCAAAGCGCGGGGCAAATCATCGGTCAGGTGGCCGGCCTGCAGGTCATTGGACTGGACATCGCCAAAAGCGTGTTCCAACTTCACACCGTGGACATGAGCACAGGCGAGATTGTCAACGTGCAGCTAAAGCGGGCCAAGGTTTTAGGGCACTTCGCCAACCGTGCACCTTGCTTGATCGGCATCGAAGCCTGCGGCGGAGCGCACCACTGGGCCCGTGAGTTGACGGCGCAGGGCCATGCCGTGCGGCTGATTCATGCCAAAGCCGTGCGCCCATTCGTGAACGGCAACAAGACCGACGCTACAGATGCACGCGCCATCTGGCTGGCGATCCAGCAGCCGGGTACCAAATTCGTGGGCGTGAAGACGCTGGCGCAACAAGCCACGCTCACCTTGCATCGTCAGCGCGAGATGTTGATGCGGATGAAGATCATGCAGATCAATGCGTTGCGGGGACTACTCTATGAGTTTGGAGCCACCTTAGCGCGAGGCAAGAAGGCGTTGTTGGGCGAGTTGGAACTCGCACTGGAGGCGCTTGCCAACAGCATTCCACAGTATGTCGTCGATAGCCTGCGCGAGCAGGCCCAGCGCATCAAGCAACTGGCGATAGACATTAAGGCCATCGAGGTGAGGCTTGCAGAGGTCCTGCGCATTGACGTGGACATGAAGCGTGTGGCGGCGATACCCGGGGTAGGCCTGCTCTCGGCTACAGCGGCCATCGCCACTATGGGAGAAGCCAAGGCATTCAAGTCGGGGCGCGAATTCTGTGCCTGGCTGGGTCTGGTACCCAAGCAACGAGGCACAGGTGGCCGGGTAAATCTTCTGGGGATCTCCAAACGGGGCGACACCTACCTGCGGACTTTGGTTATTCACGGTGCGCGTGCGGTACTGAGACATGCGAAAGAGCCCGGCCCATGGCTGGAACAGCTTCAAGCCAGGAGGCCAACGAACGTTGTGATCGTGGCACAGGCGGCCAAGATGGCGCGAACGATCTGGGCCGTTACGGCCCGACAGCAGGACTACCAACGAGGCCACCAGAGCACCAGGCCGCTTGGGGCTTGAACGGATAGCAGATCAACCCGAGAAAGGAGGATGTGAAGGCGATGAGGCAGCAACAAAGCAGCGTGATGTGAAACAGGTCAGACCGGGACGAGCTAAACCTGGATGAACTACCGGACTTCAAAAGTCCGTCCTAGGAGATGAGGCGCTCGTCAGCGGATTACATCGGGGCCAGCGGACAAGGGGCAACCCAGCGTCCACATCACAGGCCGGATACAAGGCAGCAGCCGACTTCTTCACAAAGCATTGCGGGTTACTACTCATGGCTGGGAGGCATCCATACAAGGTAGCTCATGTACTCATACGCAGACAGGATTCGTGCAGTTGAGCTTTATATCAAGCTTGGCTTGCGTGTCAGAGCCACGATTCGCCAGTTGTGCAACAACGCCCATCAAAAGCTGAGGGTCGGGGACGTCATCCAGATTAGCGGACAGCACAATCATTTCCCCCTGGTCGAGACTGCCTCCCATAGCGTGTTGGTGGCCGGAGGGATCGGCATCACGCCTGTTCTTGCCATGCTAAGGAGGCGGGATGCCCTGTGCAGGACGGCGCACCTCTAGGCGCAACAAAGCATTGAAAGGATGCTTTGTTGCGCCTAGGGCGGCCCTCAGAAGTTGTGCCGGACTCCCATGTAGATATTGCGCGAGCTTCCGTTCGCCGAGCCGACTAAAGTTGCTGGAGCTTGAGCAGTTCCGGTGCCCAGTACATACTGCGATCCGTTCTTGTTGGTAATCCGTGCGGCGCCAAAGTAGAGACGCGTTCGCTTAGACAGGTCATAGTCACCGCCAAGGGCAATCCAATTGGCATCGCGATTGCCAGTCGAGGTCGTGTAGTCGGAACGGTCGTTAACTCGAGTGAACTGGGCAATAGCGGTGAACGGCCCGAATGGCACGCGTACGCCAACGTTGGTCAGCCTGAACTCGCTCCTTGAAGTCCCAGGCATTCGGGCGATGGTGCCGGTGCAGGTGCTGCAGGAGTTCTTTTCAACCGTCGTACCGAAGAAAAACTTGGCGAAGCGGGCATCATAGGACCCCCCAAGCACCATTGCCGAGACCTTGCCTGAAGCAGCGTTGTCCGCGCCATCCTGCTGTTGGAAGCCAGCATTGAGGTCAAAGCTATCAACCTGATAGCGTGCAGATACTCCGTAACCGCGACCGATCGTCGCGGACTTCTCGCCAAAGGAATACTGCCCGCGCACCTCAAGGCCACCCCAACGTGGGGATACATAACTGATGGCGTTGTCCTGGCGCGCCGCTATCCCCATCGGCAACACCTGACGCTGCGTTGTTGTGTTGATGTTTCGGGTGAGCGACAGCAGCCCGCCCGCCCCCTCCCAGATGAAGGCATCCACATTACCCTGTACTGAATAGTAGGGCGTAGGAATGCGCCCCATCTGCACGGTACCGAGCCTTGTATCGCTGAGGCCAACCGATGCTTCGCGCCCGAACGCACGGCCGCCTTGGGCCAATGTACCTTCATCGAGATAGAAGCCTTGCTCTAGGCGAAAAACGGCGGAGAGCCCTCCTCCCAGGTTCTCTACACCTCGGAAACCTAGGTTACTACCAGCACTGCCGCCCGAATACACGCGACTGATGCTGGAGCCGCCCGAGCGGGGCGTGTCGACGCCGGAGTCCATGCGTCCATAAATGGTGACATTTCCTTGCGCGTTTGCAGCTCCGCAAACGTTGAGCAACACAGCGCATGCCACAGCATGCTTGGCTAGTCCGATCATTGGTGCCTCCTTCATTTTGTTTGGGGCCTTTGCCCCAATTCCTCTTCTTCACAATGCGCTTGATTCTTTACGGGCAGCCCTACGCGCAACCTTCCAGCATCCGCATGAGTGGCTGTTAGCTCATCACTCTGGTTGGACTTCTGCCCGTGTCAGCACCGCACGAGTTTGAGCTCTTCTTCGATGTTCTGGGCAAAGGTTGTTGGGGACTCCCTGGTCGGCAGCACGCCCAGCGTTTCCAGGCGCTGCTTTACGTCGGGCAGTTCGGTGACTTTGCGCAGGGCATCGCTCAGATGGGCGAATTCCGCCGCAGGCAAATCCCTGGTGGCCCAGAAGCCATAGATGCTCTTGGTCGCCACGCTCGGATCCCGTCCCTCGGCGGTGGTCGGAATGAGCCTGAGCGGGCCCGACAGCCGCGTTTGCGAGGTCGTCGCAATAGGCTTCCGGTTCTATTCCGGTTTCAGGTTGGCCAGCTTGGCCGCTGCAATGACCCGGCTATTTTCAGATGCGAGCTTTGCCGCCAACTCGGCAGGACCTCCAGCAATGGAGTCGACTCCTGCTTTTTCCAGTTTGCTCTTCACTTCGGGATCGTTGACGGCTTTCTTGACCGAATCGCTGATCCTGTTCCGATACGCCTCAGGCGTTCCTTTCTTGGCCAGCATGACCACGGTAAAGCCAAAGTCGAAGTTCTTGGCGTACTCGGAAATGGCAGGAATGTCCGGATTGGCCTTGCTGCGAGCCAAGGTGTTGGTCGCCAGTATTCTGGCCTTGCCACTTTGGACGAAGCCCGTCAGGTTCGGGGGGGAGGCGAATGTTATGTCGACTTGGTTGCCGATCAGTGCCGGAATGGAGGCGGAGCTACCCTTGAATGGGACATGCTTGACATTGATGCCCAGCGAATGGGCCATGGCCTCTGCCGTCAGGTGGTGGATTGAACCGATTCCGGAAGACCCGTAATTCAACTCGCCAGGATGCTCTTTCGCATATTGAATGAAATCCTGCATGTTCTTGAAGGGGGCGGAAGAGTTCGTTACCAGGAGCAGAGGGGCCACACCGACCAGGGAAACGGGATCCAGATCTCTCTGGGCATCGTACTTGAGGTTCTTGATAATGATCGGAGAAACCGCTAGCAGAGGGCCGTCCGTAACCAGGAGGGTATGACCATCAGCAGGGTATTGCTTGATGGCCGTGACGGCGACGCCGCCGCCGCCGCCGGGCTTGTTTTCGACAATTACCGGCTGCTTGAGGTCTGCCTGCATTTTCTCGGCTAGAACCCGGGCCACGGTGTCCGGCAGTCCCCCTGGAGCGTAGGGTATGACCAGCTTTACGGGCTTGTTCGGGAAATCGCTATCAGCATAGGCAAAGATTGACAACGCCTGGAGGGCAATTGCAGCCGATATTTTCAAGAAAGTTCCTCTTGTCATGACATGTCTCCTGATTTTTGTGATTTCTTACGGCACCGACGCCATCCGCTCATGTACCGGCATTAAGATGTCCGCACAATTCCTGTTTAAAAAATGACATGCACATTTGCAGCCAGCAGCAACGATGTCGGCATGCGGGCGACGCAGATTGATGCGAAGTCGGGCTTGGCCACCTCTTCTAGATGGTGGAGGCAGCTTCGGCTGCGGCGCACAAAATCTTGTTCTCTGCGTCGCAACTGCTTCTCTTCATTGACATGCCTCACCTCTATTTTATTAGACGTCTAAAATTATTATTAGAGGGCTAGCGTGATTTTTGGTCGGTGATATCCCTAGGGCTCGTCATCAATTGAGCCAGACGACAGCGGCCGCAAGGTGGATCCCTCCCAAGAATGCCGCTGCCGTTTTGTCATAACGCGTGGCAATGCCCCTGTACTGCTTCAACCGCGCAAAGAAGTTCTCAATGAGATGCCGCTCTTGGTAGACATGGCGGTCATACCCGCGCTGAGTTTTGCACGTCCGAATACTGGGAATGACAACCTGCTTGCCCTGGCGCAGCAGTGGTTCAACCACGCGTTCATGGGCGTCATACGCTTTGTCGGCAATCACGGCTTGCGCGTCGGTGCGCGCAAGCCAGACATCTGCACCTTCCAAATCCGATGCCTGCCCTGCTGTGAGATGGAAACCAGTGGGGTTGCCAAGAGCGTCAACGGTGGCATGGATCTTGGTGCTCAAACCTCCTCGGCTGCGACCGATGGCTTGGCTTTGCCCCCTTTTTGCACCCGCGCTGTGCTGATGGGCACGCACGATGGTTGCATCGATCATGGCGTACTCGTTATCAGGCAGCGCACTGAGTGCTTCAAACACCCGCAGCCACACGCCCGAGCGGCTCCAGCGCATGTGGCGCAGGTGAACGACTCGAAAGTCGCCAAAGCGCTGGGGCAGATCGCGCCAAGCAATACCGCAGCGATAGCGATACAGCACAGCGTCAACAAGGAGACGGCTATTTTTGGCAGGAGCGCCCACATGCCCGGCCCTGCCAAGAAGTAGGCTTTTGATTTGCTCCCATTGGGCATTGGTCAGTGCATGTCTACGAATGACGCTACTGATAACGTAGCAACTATCGTATTAGATGACACGTCCTAGTTGTTTAGTCCCGGCATTTGATGGATTGGATCAATCCTGAAGCGTTTGGGCTCGGATGTCCACTGCTTGCAAATGAATTCATACGGGGTCAAGCCCTTGAGCGTCTTGAGTCTTCGGCCGAAGTTGTAGGCATCGATGAAGTCCGCCAGATGCTGTCGTAGCTGCTCGTGATCGTCGTAATGGAAGCGTTTGACGGTAGCTTCTTTGATGGTCCGATTCATTCGCTCAACCTGGCCATTAGTCCAGGGATGCTTAATCTTGGTGAGGCGATGTCCAATGCCATGTTCAGTGCAGACGCGGCCAAAAATGTGATCGCCAGCGTACCGATCGCAGGCACGGTTCGCAAACTGGATACCGTTATCGGTCAGTACCGTATGGAGGGCGTATGGCACTACCTTGATCAGATTGCGCAAGAACTGTGCAGCAATCATCTTGCCGGCCTTGGCATGGAGTTCGGTCATTGGCCACAAACAGATAGAGCTTGCCTTCGGCTGTTTGCACCTCGGCAATGTCGACGTGAAAGTAGCCGATGGGGTAGATCTTGAACTTCTTCTTGGCAGGCTTGCCGCCACCCACCTCTGGTAGCCGCGAGATGCCATGACGCTGCAGACATCGATGCAGCGAGGAGCCGTCAGATACGGGATGGTCGGTTGCAGTGCATAAAGGCAGTCGTCCAGTGGCAGCTAGGTATGCCTGCGAAAGGCGACGATCGCAGCCTCATCCTCAACGGATAAAACGGTGGAGCGCGGCCGCCTCGGCCCTGTTGGTAGATCGGTGACCGAGGCCCGCTTCTTCCACTTCGCCACCGTCTTCTGATTGATGCCATAGCGCGCAGAAAGCGCTCTCAGGCTCTCTTGACTATTTTGTATTGCTCGACGGACTGCCTCTGCCGTTGTGGCGCTCCCGTGCAGAACCTGGCCCATAGTGCTTCCTTCCATTCAAGGTAAAAGATTGCACCATCAAAACCTGGGATCAAATAGAGCATGGATCCCGTGTTCTGGTGGGGATATCTGGGTCTTGGCTTGGGGAGAGGGGTGTCTCGGATGCTCCTTGGAGCACTGTCAAAGCTTGCGTCGCAACAGGATGGGCTTGCCGCCCATATTCAGCTTGGTCATCCAGGCGGCCAGTGCGGAATCCAGATAGTCTGCATGACCTGGGAACCACTGGAAGAGGGCCATGCCGATATCCTGGACTATGTCGGCGCCGGCTTGTCCTTGTGCAACAGCTTCCTTGACCTCGCGGACCGACTTCAGCACTGCTGCATGCTCGTCGAGATGGCAGTCCCGAGGAGGGAAGTTCGTGGTGCGCATCCATTCATCTTCCTGCTCGAAATGGCTGATGGCATGCTGCTCGAACTGTTCGATGGCCTGGGCGGCATTCTTCTCCGTGCAGGTCACCAGTTTCAGCGCAGTCGCGTAGAACTCCTCATGCACATCATCCATGGGCGTAAATCCCAGTAAGCGTGCATCGGTCCAGGCGAGACTGTTGTCGTCGACCGGCGTGGGTGCACTGGCATCCCGAGCCCTGGTGGCTGAGGTAGAAGTCTGCTCATCCATGTTCAATGTCCCTTGTTATGTTGGTAGGCCAATGCCTGGCCGTGCCAACCGAAGTGGCTGGTGGCTCAGAGGTCCAGTACCAATTCCGCAGATTTTGCACGCGATACGCAGACCATAATCTGTGCATCCTTTTCATCGTCCCGTAGCACGAGATCCCGGTGGTCCGCTTCGCCCGAGCACAATCCTACCCGGCAGGAGCCGCAGGTACCGCTTTCGCAGGAGCTTGCCACGCGCACGTTCGAGGCACGCAGAACGTCCAGAATCGAGCGGTCGCTCGGAATTTCCAATGAGGTGCCGGTGCGCTTAAGCTGCACCGTGAATGGCGTGTTTTCCTTTGTGTTGGCATTGCCGGCGCCGAAACTTTCAAAGTGAACGGTGCCGGACGGCCAGTGGCCTGTCATGTCCTGAACGGTATCCATCAGCGACTGCGGTCCGCAGCAATAGACATGTGCAGCCTTGGGACGCTCGAATAAGGCCCAGAAGTCGAATGCTTTCGCCGGGTCGCCGAAACTGTGGTGGATCTTCACCAACGAGCGCCATTCGTCGCTGCTGAGCTCGTCGAGAAAGGCCGTGCCCTCTGGATCCCGAGCCAGATAATACAATTTGAAGTCCCGCAGGCCTTCCGCCTTCAACTGGCGTGCCATGGACAGCATGGGCGTGATGCCGATGCCGCCAGCCACGAGAATGAACGACTTGGCGCGTTCATCAAGCGGAAATTCGTTGCGCGGCAGAGAGGCTTCGATCGAATCCCCTGCGGATGTGTCGTCGACCAGACTCATCGAGCCGCCACGGCCATTGCTGTCGCGCTTCACGGCGATGACATAGCGATTGCGCTCTTGCGAGTCGTTGCAGAGCGAATAGCTGCGGCGCATGCCGTTGGGGGCCACCAGCGTCAGATTCGAGCCAGCCTCGAACGGGGGCAGCGGCGCGCCCTCTGGATGGGTAAGTTCAAAGCGCCAGATGTCGCGTGCAATCTTTTCCTTCTCCGCGATCTTCAGACGCAGAAAGCCGCTTTCCTGGGTGGTCATGCCTGTCTTCCTTTACTTGCTCGACAATATTTGCAATTCTATTGTTAGAGATCTAATTATGCAAGCGGAGTAGTTGACTTGCGCACGGTTTCGCGCCAGGGGAAAACCCTGCTTGTCGCTACTCTCGAAGCCTCGTAATCTAATAAATAGATATCTAATGAATAGATTTCTAGCAATAAAGGCTTGATTGCGGCGGCCGGTAAAGCGAACTCAGACGTGTTCGCTGCTCCGCCAGCTCAAGCGGGCAGCAGACAAAACGCCTCCAAGAGACTCCGAAATGACAGATTCCACGTTGAACTACGTGGGTGCGCTTCCGCATCAAACTTCCGACCCGGCAACCGTCGAGACAACCTATCGCAAGATCACTCTCAGGCTGATGAGCTTTCTGTTCTTCTGCTGGGTGCTCAACTATCTTGATCGCGTCAATATCAGCTTTGCGCAGTTGCATCTGAAGCACGATCTTGGTCTGAGCGATGCCGCTTACGGTCTGGGCGTGAGTCTGTTCTTCATTGGCTACATCCTGCTGGAGGTGCCGAGCACGCTGCTGCTCAGGCGCATCGGCGCACGCAAGACCATCACGCGGATCATGCTTTTGTGGGGGGGGATTTCTACTGCCATGGCATTCATGAACGCCCCGTGGCAGTTCTATCTGGCCCGGACGCTGCTTGGCGCGGCGGAAGCAGGCTTTTGGCCCGGCATCATTCTTTATCTCTCGTTCTGGTATCCCGCCAAGCTCCGCGCCCGCATCACGTCGCGGTTCCTGCTGGCGATTGCTGTGGCCGGCATCATCGGCGGTCCGCTGTCGGGTCTGATCCTCGAGAACTTCCATGAAGTCTGGGGCTTTCGCAACTGGCAGTGGCTGCTGTTCTTAGAAGGCCTGCCGGCCGTGGTCGCGGGCATTGTGGCTTGGTTCTACCTGACCGACAAACCACAGGATGCGAAGTGGCTGACCAATCAGGAAAAGCTCATCGTCCTGAACGCCCTGGAAGAAGAGAACCGCCAGAAGCCGGAGAACGCTCCGAGCAGCCTGATGGCCGCTTTGCGTGATCCGCGCGTCTATGTGATTGCTGCAGGCTGGGCCACGGTACCCATTTGCGGCACGATCCTGAACTACTGGACGCCCACCATCATTAAGCAGACGGGCGTTTCCAACATGCTGCACATCGGCTTTCTGTCGGCTCTGCCTTACTTGGTCGGTGCCGTTGCCATGCTGTTTATTGCCCGCAGCTCCGACCTGCGATTGGAGCGCCGCTGGCATTTCGCCCTGTCGACCACCGCTGGTGCCATTGGCGCGTTGATGCTGACGTTGTTTACAGAAAGCCCGGTGGCTGCGATTGTATGCCTGAGCCTGGTTTCGGTGAGCTATTTCGCTGCGGCGGCTATTGTCTGGACCATTCCGCCGAACTATCTCACGGGTGAGGCTGCAGCAGGCGGGATTGGCGTCATCAGCAGTCTGGGGCAGGTCGGAGCTTTTTTTGCGCCCATCGTCCTGGGTTGGGTGAAGAGCGCTACCGGCAGTTTCTCGGCTGGCATTTTGCTGGTGGCTGCGCTGGTCTTCATCGGAGGCCTTGCCGTCTTCTTTGGCGTGCCACGCCAGCAGGCGTCACAAACAGGCGCATGACAATGCGCTCCGAATCGATTTTGATCGTCACAAAGGAATCAACATGAGCAAGCTTCAACTGTCCATCGCGGTGGGCAATTACGACCGGATGCGTCCGCTGATCGACGGCGACGTCCAGATCGACGGTGTGGACCCGGTGTTCATGCTGCAGGATCCGGAAGAAATCTTCTTCCGTGCGTTCCGCACCGCCGACTACGACATCTGCGAGCTGTCGCTCAGCAGCTACTCGGTGAAGACCGCAGCCGGCACCTCGCCGTACATTGCCGTGCCGGTGTTCCCTTCGCGGGCATTCCGCCACAGCTCGGTCTACGTGCGTGCCGATCGCGGCATCAACAGCCCGGCCGACCTCAAGGGCAAGCGCATCGGCGTGCCCGAATACCAGCTGACCGCCAATGTGTGGGTGCGCATGTTCCTGGAAGAGGAGTACGGCGTGAAGGCCTCCGACATCCAGTGGGTGCGCGGCGGCTACGAAGATCCGACCCGCATCGAGAAGATCTCGCTGAAGCTGCCCGAAGGTGTGTCGCTGGTGAATGCGCCGGAAGGCCGTACCATCTCGAACCTGCTGGCCGATGGCGAAATCGATGGCGTGATCGGGCCGCGTGCCCCGTCGTGCTTCGACCGCGGTCACCCGCAGGTCAAGTACCTGTTCGAGGACCCGCAGAAGGCTGCGGCCGAATGGTATGAGCGTCGCAAGCTGTTCCCGATCATGCACACGCTAGGCGTGCGCAAGACCCTGGCAGAGCAGCATCCCTGGCTGCCCGGCGCACTGGTCAAGGCCTTCGAGCATTCCAAGGCGGTGGCACTGACGCGCCTGAGCGACACTTCGGCTACCAAGGTCACGCTTCCGTTCATCGAGGACCAACTGCGCAATGCGCGCCGCCTGATGGGCCAGGATTTCTGGTCGTATGGTTTTGCCGAGAATGCCCATGTGGTTGACCGTTTCCTCGCGCAGCACCATGCCGAAGGACTGTCGAGCCGCCGCCTCCAGCCTGCTGAGCTGTTCCACCCGGCCAGCCTGGAGAGCTTCAAGATCTGATCTCATCAGCTGCTGCGGATATTGCCGCGCACTTGGTCGACCAAGTGCGCGGCGTTTTGTATGTACAGTCTGCTTTTCCGTTAGCCGCAGCATCACGTCTACAATGCACTCGCCCTGCGATGGCGCAAGGTATCCGTACCGATACCGTGGTGCTCGGCTTGTTCGTATCGGTGTGGTTGGCATACCTTTTGAATTGACAAAGCATGAGTGCAGAACCGGGGAAGCGGTCCGTGCACTTGTGAAGGCACTATGATTTCAAGCAGTCTGACGATGGCCGTGAAGGAGAAAGCATGACAGCCAGACCCTCTTCCAGCAAGGCACCGGATTCCAAAGAGAACCCGATCCTGCGGCATTGGCGCGAGGCCGTACCGGATGATCGTCTCGCTCACCTGGTGAAGGATGCAGGCCGGGCGATGGTTCGGGGGCTGCAGATGCGCCTGGCTCAGTATGAAGTTTCTTTCGGTCACTGGGCGTTTCTGCGCATTCTGTGGGTCACCGATGGACTGACGCAGAAGGAACTAAGTGACGAGGCAGGTACCACCACGCCGACCACTTTCAGTGCGGTGTCGGCGATGGAGAAGCTGGGATACGTCGAACGCCGCTATGCGCCCGGCAATCGCAAGAATACCCACGTGTATCTCACGCCTCGCGGTCGCAGCCTGGAAAGCAAGCTGGTTCCATTGGCCGAAGAAGTGAACGAGATCAGCGTCAAGGGCCTGAAAGGCTCGGAGATCGACATCGCGCGCAAGGTGCTGCTCACGATCATCGAAAACATGGCACGCGACGAAGCAGAGAAGGTGCATGACTCCGTGCTGCGGATTCCTTCCACCCGGGAAATGGGGCACCTGATTGCCGCTCGCGGCGAGGAGTGCGAAAACTGTTGAGCAGGCTCCAGGAAAGAAAAAACCTCGCATTGCGAGGTTTTTTCTTTCCTGGAGCCTGCCGTCAGAGCAGTACGTCCGTACCCGTTTCGCTCGACTTCAGAATCGCGATGCAGATTTCCAGCGTGCCTTTTGCCCACTCCCCATCATGCAGGGGGGCTTGGCCCAGGATGACGGCATCGTATAGTTCGTCGATCACCTCGGCGCGCGGCACGGTCGGGCGCGAAAGCGCAAGCGTTTCGCGCTGCTTGTCGCCGTACACGACGACGGAATCGGGTAGGGGGCGCAGGTCGGCACGTTCGCAGGACACGATCACCGGGCCGAAATGCTGATGACTGCGTGCCGGCTCTTCTGCTGCCCACGAGGGCTGCTTGTAGGCGGCACCACCGTACGTACCGGCAGCCTTGAGCTTGGCTTCGTCCTCTGCCGAGGCAATGGTGGCCAGACGCTTGCGCGCACTCCCGTAGGCATCCGGATTCAGGTGATCGCCCATTTCACCGATCCAGCCAGTCCACTCGTCACTGTTGAAGTGACCGTAGCCGTTGTACGAGAGCGAGGCATAGGCGCCGTTCTCGAACCAGATCAGGGCGGAATAGGCGCCTTCGGTCGGGCGCAGCGGATCCCAGCGACCGACGCTTGCGCGCAAGCGCGTGGCACGCGAGCTCGCGAGCATTCGCACGATATCGACCTGGTGCGCAGCCTGGCTGAAGACGGCACCACCGCCTTCGGCCGTCATCAGTTCTTCGGGCCGGCGCGGACGATACAGGTAATCGGTGTAGTTGAAAGCTTGGATCATCTTCACCGCACCGAAATCGCCCGAGCGGATTAGCTCGCGCGTGCGCCGGTACGGCGTATCGAAACTGTGGCAGTGCCCGACGATCAGATGCACGTTCGCGGCGCGGCAGGCCGCGATCATGCGATCACAGTCAGCCGCGTTGAGCGCCATCGGTTTCTCGACCAGCACATGCTTGCCCCTGGCTGCGGCAATCTCGGTGTGTTGGGCGTGGAACTGGTGCGGGCTGGCCACGTAGATGGCTTCCACATTCGGATCTTCGGCCAGGTCCTGCACGTCTGTGTAAGTCCTTGCGTTGAAGTCGGCAGCGAACTGCTGCCGAGCTTCCTCGCGCGGGTCACACGCGGCAACGAGCTGGACCCTGGGGTCCTGAAGGAAGGTGGGCAGCATCAGCGAGAATGCCCGCCCCAGTCCTGCAACCCCGATCCGTAAACGGCGCTGTTCCATGGCCAGTTCCATCCGTTGATTACTGCTTGACCTGGTAGTCGGTCGCGGCCTCGGCGGCTTGTTCGTCCGACACGGCATGCTTGGCGCTCACGTAGCGGACCTGGTATTCACGCCAGTCGGTTTCCTTCGGCACCACAGCCTGGTATGAGCAGATCGTGCCAGGGATTGTCTTGGCACCGGTGCCGATGGCCTTGCCGTCCTGCTTGTATTCGGCGATGGCATCGAGCATGCGACGACGGAACTCGACAATGGCGAGATCGCTGGCACCCAGGCGTTCGTCCGAGCGGTTGGCGATGGGGCCCATCGTGACCCACATGGCGATGTCCTGGTTCGGGAAGCCGGTGATGCCGGTGAAGTTGCCGGCCTTCATAGCTTGGCGGTCTTGCCAGAAGCGGTTTTCGTGATTGCGCAGAGGACGGTAGCGTTCATCAAGGTCTGGGCCGACTTGAGTATGCAGGAACTTGCGCCAGGTTTCGGTTTCCGGCGTGGTAGCTGCATCACCCCAGGCGATGAAGTAGAACACCGTATTGGTGTCGTCCATCGGAACGTTGACGTTGGCGACGTTGTACAGGTTGTTCGGCGGAATCAGCACAGTGCCGGGTGCGACGAACACGGTCGAGCGCACATAGTCGTGCGTGGAGGCATTGAAGATCGGGCGGCGCAGGGCGGCGTAGCGGAAACCATATTCGGTGCGCTGGACTTGCAGGCGGGGAGCCTTGTCGGTGGAGGGGCGCAGCCAGTTATTGTCCGTGGCTTCGGCGCCGGTCACGCGTGCCGGCACAAAATCCGACGAGTGCAGGCTAGAGCTGTGTGCGGAATCGATGGCGCCTTCGAGGATCTGTGCCCAGTTGCATGGCAGCAGTACCTTGCCGATGCTCACACGGGTGTCTGCAGTCGGTGCCCAGGCTGGAGCGACGAATTCGGGGATGGCGTCCTGAGCACCCATGTAGGCCCAGACCATGCCGCCCCATTCCTTGGTCGGATAGGCAGTGTGTTTGACCTTTTCGGCCATGCTGCTGGCGGCGGGCTCGGAGACCATTTCGAGCACGTTGCCTTGCACGTCGAACTTCCAGCCGTGGTACAGGCAGCGCAGGCCGCCGTCTTCGTTGCGGCCGTAGACCAGCGAGGCGCGGCGATGTGGGCAGTACTCGCCAACCACGCCGACGCGACCTTCGCTGTCGCGGAACACGACGAGGTCTTCGCCGAGGATGCGTGCCTTGACCGGCGTGCCGTCCGGTTCACGGACCTCTTCAATCAGGCAGATCGGGGTCCAGTGTTCGCGCATCAGCTTGCCCATGGGGGCTTCGCCTTCTACGCGGCACAGCAATTCGTTTTCTTCATGAGTCAGCATCGTTGTCTCCTGGCGATTACTCGCCTTCAGCAGTAGGGGTACTTAATTATATTAGAGATCTAGTTATATTGACAAGCCTGTTTGACAAGATTGTGTGGCTTCGATGGGGGCGGCCTGTGGCCAATCACAAACCTTTGATTGAGAGACATGAAACAAAGCCCTCTCGAAATTCTCCGGAAGGGCTTGGGATGCTGTATCAGAGGCTGGCAATCCAGCTTGATGTTGCTCGACTTGATCCACTTAGCACGCACGGCCCCGCCGCTACATGGATATGCTGGAAGAGGTCGGCATGAATCCAGCCCTCCTGGCGCGACTTCCGCATCAGGTATCAGGTGGCTAGCGGTAGCGTGTAGTCATTGCGCGCGCACTGACCATGAATCCGCGCCTGCCAGTCTGCTACGAACTCGTGTCAGCTCTGGACGCCACAGTGCGTAATCAAGTCTTGGCCTTGCTTACCAAGCTGTGCAAGGAGCGAGACTTGATGCTGATCTTCACCGGCCACGTCTTCAATGTGATGGAGTCGATTGTCGATGAAGTGCCGGTCATGTAGCGTGGAAAAATCGCGGAATATGGCTCGGCCAAAGAGATGTTCTCCTTGCCGCGCGAAGCCTCACGCGGGAGTTGCTAAAGGCGGGGCGACTGTCGAGCGCGCTGCGGTTGGTCGAGAAACAGACAGTCCTTGTCGGCGACTAGGCGGCGATGTGTTGCCGCGGCCCTGAGCACCATAAGCTTGATCGAATGATCAGGAAAGCTGGCCGTCTGGGCCGAATTCACTTTACATCCCTTGCCTGATCTCATGCCGTGGCAGCGATTCGCCCTGGATTTGAACTGTTCTAGGAGTTGGACGGTTACCGTGCTGCCGAGCAGGAGGTGTTTCTCAGTCTGTATTTCGCAGGGCTGAGTCCTTGTGTTGGGGGGTGCGGATAAAAACTTGGACTGGTTTTATGCGGCTAGGCCAAGCTTGTGCCGGTATTCCACAGGACTTAAAAGTCCCAGAGATACCTTGATACGTTTTTCGTTGTACCAACGAATGGTGGCCTCGTTGGTAGTCCTGCTGTCGGGCCGTATCCATTCAAGAGCCCAGCTCGTCTAGCGAACAAGCACACTCCCAAAACGGTCACGCTGTTCATCTTTATGCTTCTGCGGCCTTTGAGCTGCCCGTAGGCAGGGAGGCATCCATTACATCTCCTGGTAGTCCAAGTTTTTGTCCGCATCCTCGGCGGGTCAGTTCTGCGTGGAAATCAACAGCCTGTGCGTCAATATGCAACTCCTGTTTAACCGGGAGAAGACACTGCTGAGGACGCCATCAAGGAGCACTATGGTTCTGCCAGAACTCCTTGCTCAGTTGGCTCTTGCGCGTAGTTCCTACTTCTACCGTTGAGCTTGCGCTGCGGTAGCAGCAAGGACATCGTGGAGCACTACAACCCCTGCGGATATAGCTTTTTTTCCAACTCATTGCGAGCGCGCTTCAGCGGTATCAAAAAAGTCTCCTTGAACTCACTCATGCTGAGTCTCTCTGCCCTAACTGCAATGCTCATAGCAGCAATTGTGTTGCCTTGAGGGTCGCGCACTGGCGCTGCCATAGAGCGCACCCCCAGCTCCAGCTCTCCGTCGCTGCATGACCACCCTGATTGCCGGCAAGTTTCAAGCAGACCTAGCAGCTCCTCCAAGTCAGTCACCGTATGAGGGGTCAGTGCCACCCGCTCGATCATCTCTAGCCTTGCACGCGCCTCCTGTTGGGGGAGTCCTGACAACAGCATCCGACCAATCGCAGAGCAGTACACCGGCAACCTAGATCCTATTCCTAGGCCCGTGCTCAAGCTGCGCCGTGCGGTCGAACGACCAATGATGATGGCATCGTCCTCCAACAAAGTACCAAGCGAAGCGGATTCTCTGGTGCGCTCCGACAGTGCATCCAGTAGTGGCTGGGCCAATGCAGGCATGGGGCGCGATGACAGAAATGAATAGGCGATCAGCAGCGATTTGGGCTGCATCCAGAACAGTTTGCCGTCGCTCTCTAGATAGCCAAGCTGTACCAGTGTGCTGAGCGAACGTCTGGCGGATGCTGGCGTGGACTGCGTGAGCCTGGCTACCTCTGACAGCGTCAGCCGGGTATGCCGACGGTCAAAGCAAGTCAGTACCCCCAATCCCTTGCGCAGCGATTCCACAAAGTTCTTGTCCTGCATAGCGATCAAATCAAGGTGTTTTCAACATTTTTGCGCATAGCGCAAAAACAGGTTTAACACAAAGTACGACATCCTCATACTGCAGTTCCCCACACAAGAAGGAGACAAGATGCGCAACGAATCTATTCGCAGACGCGAAGCATTGATCGGCATTGCCGCTGCGGTCGCTGCAACAGGTAGCCTGGCTCAGTCAAATCAACCTCTCAAGATCGTCGTGCCTTTCTCAGCGGGAGGTACCGCCGATGTACTGCCGCGCCTAGTAGCCGAAAAAATCCGCGCGGACTACGCAGGTGGCGTGATCATTGAAAATAAGCCCGGGGCTGGTGGAAACATCGGTGCCGATCTAGTGTTCCGGGCACCGCCGGACGGAATGACTGTGCTGGCCTCCCCTCCGGGGCCCATCGCCATCAACCACAACCTCTATCAAAAGCTCAGCTTCGACCCGACTCGCTGGGTACCGGTGACGATTTTGGCCACAGTGCCCAACGTCCTGGTCATCAACCCGAAGCTGCCTGTTAAGTCACTTGGCGAGTTCATCGCATACGCCAAAGCCAATCCCAAAAAAGTGACTGTGGCGACGCAAGGCGACGGCTCCACATCCCACCTGACTGCTGCCATGTTTATGCAGCTGACTGGCACTGAACTGACTGTCATCCCTTACAAGGGAACAGCCCCGGCACTGATTGACTTGATCGGCGGCAATGTGGATGTGTTTTTCGACAACATCAGCTCGTCGGCCACCTACCACCAGGCCGGCAAGGTGCGCATTCTGGCCGTTGCCGACGAGCAGCGCTCTCAAATATTGCCCCAGGTCCCCACCTTCGCCGAGCAGCAATGGCCCGCCATGCAAGCCGTGACTTTCTTTTCTGTTGTGGCTCCCCCAGGCACGAGTGCAGAAATCGCTCAGAAGCTTCAGAAGCAGATGGCCCTGGCTCTGTCATCGAACGACATCCGCAAGCACTTTCAGGAACAAGGTGCCGTGCCTTGTGGTTGGGACCCGTCCAAGACTGCTCAGTTCATCCGCCAGGAAACCGAGAAGTGGAAGAAGGTGCTGAAGGCCGCCAACGTCAAGCTCTAACTCTTAGGAACCAACATGCAAGAATCCATCATCCAGTGGCATGGGGCCACTAATACGCGCGTGCCTTTTGGTATCTATACCGACACAGCCAATGCTGATCAGGAACAGCAGCGCATCTATCGCGGCGAGGTCTGGAACTACTTGTGCCTGGAATCTGAAATTCCCGGGGCCGGTGATTTCCGCACTACCTTTGCCGGTGAAACACCGATAGTTGTCGTACGGGATGCCGACCAGGAAATCTACGCCTTCGAGAACCGCTGCGCGCATCGCGGCGCTCTCATCGCTCTGGAGAAATCGGGCCGTACGGATAGTTTCCAGTGCGTCTATCACGCCTGGAGCTACAACCGACAGGGAGATCTGACCGGCGTTGCCTTCGAGAAAGGTGTCAAGGGCCAGGGTGGCATGCCGGCCTCGTTCTGCAAAGAAGAGCATGGCCCGCGCAAGCTCCGCGTGGCTGTCTTTTGCGGTTTGGTCTTTGGCAGTTTTTCCGAGGATGTACCCAGCATTGAGGATTACCTTGGCCCTGAGATTTGCGAGCGCATAGAGCGCGTGCTGCACAAGCCCGTAGAAGTCATCGGTCGCTTCACGCAAAAGCTGCCTAACAACTGGAAGCTCTACTTCGAGAACGTGAAGGACAGCTATCACGCCAGCCTCCTGCATATGTTCTTCACCACCTTCGAGCTGAATCGCCTCTCACAAAAAGGCGGTGTCATCGTCGACGAGTCGGGTGGCCACCATGTGAGCTATTCCATGATCGATCGCGGCGCCAAAGACGACTCGTACAAGGACCAGGCCATCCGCTCCGACAACGAGCGTTACCGGCTCAAAGATCCTAGCCTTCTAGAGGGCTTTGAGGAGTTCGAGGACGGCGTGACCCTGCAGATCCTTTCTGTGTTCCCTGGCTTTGTGCTGCAGCAGATTCAGAACAGCATCGCCGTGCGTCAGTTGCTGCCCAAGAGCATCTCCAGCTCGGAACTCAACTGGACCTATCTTGGCTATGCAGATGACAGTGCCGAGCAACGCAAGGTCAGACTCAAACAGGCCAACCTTATCGGCCCGGCCGGATTCATTTCCATGGAAGACGGAGCTGTCGGTGGATTCGTGCAGCGTGGCATCGCAGGCGCTGCCAACCTTGATGCAGTCATCGAGATGGGCGGAGACCACGAAGGCTCTAGCGAGGGCCGCGCCACGGAAACCTCGGTACGCGGCTTTTGGAAGGCCTACCGCAAGCATATGGGACAGGAGATGCAAGCATGATCAATGAAATTCAAATCGCGGCCTTCAATGCCGCTTACGCGAAGACCATAGACAGTGACGCCATGGAGCAATGGCCAACCTTCTTCACGAAGGATTGCCACTATCGCGTCACCAATGTCGACAATCATGCTGAAGGGCTTGCTGCCGGCATTGTCTGGGCGGATTCACAGGACATGCTCACCGACCGAATTTCTGCGCTGCGCGAAGCCAATATCTACGAGCGCCATCGCTATCGCCATATTCTGGGTCTGCCTTCGATCCAGTCAGGCGATGCAACACAGGCCAGTGCTTCCACGCCGTTCATGGTGCTGCGCATCATGCATACAGGGGAAACAGAGGTCTTTGCCAGCGGTGAGTACCTCGACAAATTCACCACGATTGATGGCAAGTTACGTCTGCAAGAACGCATCGCGGTTTGCGACAGCACGGTGACGGACACGCTGATGGCATTGCCGCTATGACAATAGTGCACCGTAGATTGGCTTTGGCCATCGGCGATCCCCACGGTATTGGCCCAGAAATCGCACTGAAAGCTCTCCAGCAGCTGTCTGCCACCGAAAGGTCTCTTATCAAGGTCTATGGACCTTGGAGCGCTCTCGAGCAAGCCGCACGGGTTTGCGAAATGGAGCCGCTTCTTCAAGACATCGTTCACGAGGAAGCCGGCACACTTACACAACCAGTTCAGTGGGGAGAAATCACCCCGCATGCTGGTCTATCTACGGTGCAATCCGCAACAGCGGCTATCCGAGCGTGCGAAAACGGCGAAGTCGATGCCGTCATTGCCTGCCCCCACCATGAAACGGCCATTCACCGCGCAGGCATAGCGTTCAGCGGCTACCCATCTTTGCTCGCCAATGTTCTTGGCATGAACGAAGACCAGGTATTCCTGATGCTGGTGGGGGCTGGCCTGCGCATAGTGCATGTCACTTTGCATGAAAGCGTGCGCAGCGCATTGGAGCGGCTCTCTCCTCAGTTGGTGGTCAACGCGGCGCAGGCTGCCGTGCAGACATGCACCTTACTCGGAGTGCCTAAACCAAAAGTCGCTGTATTCGGGATCAACCCTCATGCATCTGAAGGACAGTTGTTCGGCCTGGAGGACTCCCAGATCACCGTTCCCGCTGTCGAGACACTGCGCAAGCGCGGCCTAGCAGTAGACGGCCCCATGGGAGCTGACATGGTTCTGGCACAGCGCAAGCACGACCTGTATGTAGCCATGCTGCACGATCAGGGCCATATCCCCATCAAGCTGCTGGCACCTAACGGAGCCAGCGCACTATCTATCGGTGGCAGGGTGGTGCTTTCCAGCGTGGGCCATGGCAGCGCCATGGACATTGCCGGCCGTGGCGTGGCTGACGCCACGGCCCTCCTACGCACAATAGCCCTACTCGGAGCCCAACCGGTCTGAGGACTCTCTATGAACCACCAGATCCATATCCACGACTCCGATATCGCGTTCCCCTGCGCGCCCGGGCAATCCGTACTGGATGCAGCTCTGCAGGCCGGCATCGAGCTGCCCTATTCCTGCCGCAAAGGTAGCTGTGGCAACTGTGCGAGTACGCTGCTCGACGGAAATATTGCCTCCTTCAATGGCATGGCCGTGCGAAACGAACTCTGCGCCTCGGAACAAGTGCTGCTGTGCGGCTGCACTGCAGCCAGCGATATACGTATCCACCCGAGCTCCTTTCGCCGTCTCGACCCGGAAGCCCGAAAACGTTTTACGGCCAAGGTGTACAGCAATACACTGGCGGCACCCGATGTCTCGCTGCTGCGCCTGCGCCTGCCTGTGGGCAAGCGCGCCAAATTTGAAGCCGGCCAATACCTGCTGATTCACCTCGACGACGGGGAAAGCCGCAGCTACTCTATGGCCAATCCACCCCATGAGAGCGATGGCATCACATTGCATGTCAGGCATGTACCTGGTGGTCGCTTCAGCACTATCGTTCAGCAGTTGAAGTCTGGTGACACATTGGATATCGAACTGCCATTCGGCAGCATCGCACTGAAGCCTGATGACGCAAGGCCCCTGATTTGCGTTGCGGGTGGCACGGGATTTGCGCCCATTAAATCCGTTCTTGATGACTTAGCCAAACGCAAGGTTCAGCGCGACATCACGCTGATCTGGGGGGCTCGCAACCCCTCGGGCCTGTATCTTCCTAGCGCCATCGACAAGTGGCGCAAAGTCTGGCCACAGTTTCGCTACATTGCAGCCATCACCGGCCTAGGCGATATGCCTGCGGATGCTCACGCAGGTCGGGTGGATGACGCGCTACGCACTCACTTTGGCAACCTGCACGATCATGTGGTGCACTGCTGTGGCTCACCAGCTCTGGTTCAATCAGTGCGCACAGCCGCTTCCGATATGGGCCTGCTTGCACAGGACTTCCACGCGGATGTTTTTGCGACAGGCCCGACTGGTCACCACTAGAAGTAGCTACCCATGCGATATCAACACGGCGGACTTGAGGCAGTAATAAAAGCATTCATGCCATTGCCGACGAACTTGCTTCCTCGCTGTACGCGTTTGTGGTTGACCGGCTCCGCCATTGAACTGCACAGCGTTGCAGTAACCCGTCGGTAGCCAAAGCAGCCATGGTTGCGCTCGAAGATGTTGGTGATTGATCGGCACACCAGGACATACTTCTCGTCAGCGTTGAGACGGGCGCGATGGTAGAGGTATGAACTGCGAGCCAAGACTAGCGAGGCGAGCGACTCGGCAAGCGATTCTTCATGGCGCAGGCCATAGCTTCTGACCAGGGCCGTGGAGCTGCGGCTGGTGAAGACCAGCCCATTGTCCGAGAGCAGTAGGAACGGCGCTGGCACACGCCCGAGTGTCCCGAACCGTGCAATCAGCACCTGCTCCAGTGCTGACTCTGCAGTCTTGGATCTCCCGCTACGCGACAGGTGCCAGCCCAGCAGTTCCCGGCTGTGGCAATCGATCACCAGGGCCATCGTGGTCCAGCCAGCCCGTCCGGCCCAGACCCGGCACATGTCGGTGGCCCAGCGCTCATTCAGTGCCTTGGCCACCGAGGGCAGGGATTGGATCCTGGGCCTGAAGCCTACCGGGCACTTTCGCACCTGCCAGCCCTCTATCTAGAAGATGCGCTGCACCGTGTTCTTGTTGAACCCCAGCAGATGCGCCACCGTTCGATAGCCGAAGGATAGGTTTTCCTCGAGCATGGCCTTGATCGGCGTCACCAATCGATCCTGCAACTTTGGCGCAGCCTTGACTGGGCGGCCCTGTTGGTGGAACAGGCCCTTGGCCTGGATCCATTCGCCTCGTGCGCGTATGTGTTCAGTAAAAGTAAACGGCCATGTGCACCTTGCTGCCGCGGCGGCGCTTGTCGTTGTCGTAGCTCGCACGCGGGTGACACTCGCAGGTTGACTGCAACGTACGCTCATCTAGCACTGCGGCACTGGACTGCCCCTGGCGCCCTTGGGCCACACGGATGATGGAGCGCAGGTCCGACACCATCGCCTCGGAGCATCCCGCCTCCCATGGCGGCAGGTCATTGGGCAGCAGCTGCCAAGGTGCACCTGCACGCACCAGCCAACGCAGCGCATTGAAGACCTCACGCAGGTCATGCGGGTAAGGCTTGCGGGGCATTGCAGCACTCTACTTGGGCTGCCGCGTGTCTTGAACGGAAGTTCATAACACGCTCTAGAACTGAGTGATCTGCCACTCATATTCATTCGCGATAGATGCTGCTGCTGCCAGTTTCAGTTCAGCGCTATCACCCATTACATCCGCGTATCGCTTGCACAGCGAAAGCAGCGCTGCTTTGGAGCTGTCTGCAGTTTGTTGATTTCCACCCATGTGGCTACGGGTTGGTCGGTGAACAGCCCCTTGCCGTGAATGATGCCTGCCGCGTGCTGGGCGAACAGGGGCGGCAACGAACGGTTGGCGAAGTGAAGCCGCAACAGCTCGCGCCAGAAGTCCACCGGAGTGCGGATAGACCTGGGCGCCAGTTGGTAGACGTGTTCGAGGATGAAGTCCTTGGACTCGTTCTCGCCCCGAGCTGACTGCAACTCGGTTTGGTGGGCATGAAACAACCCGGCAAGATGCTCCGGCTCGACTTGCTGCACGGCGCTGTAAGCCAGCTTGGGGAACAGATCGGCAAGGCTGAGGCGCACCACACGACCGTGATGCACGATGTCCCAGGGCAATGCGTTCGCGTCGGCGCTACGCAGATGCAGAACCAGCGATGGAGCTGGCCCCGGCTCACCCCGATCCCATGCCGCACGGTAGCGCTCCTCGTATTCCGCGCGGAAGGCAAGCGGGTCTTCGTACAGCATCAGCTCGAAGCCGCGCCCGCGTAGCTCGGTCAACAGCTTCTCGTCGAGCAACACATCGTCGGGGTCGCACGCCACCCACAGCCGGGTGAGATCGGCCGTGAAGTGGCTGAGAATACGTTCTGACCACTGGCTCATCCCACCTGTCCTCCGGACATTACATCGCCGGAGACGCGCACCATCATCACGGCATTCAAATCCGGCACGCTGGCCTCCATGTCATCCAGGGCGGCCATGCGTGCATCGTGTTCCTGTTGCAGCGCGCTTGCGCGGCGGGTAAGCCAATGCGGCCAATAGTCTGGCCTCGGGCCTCGAACGCATACACCGCACGTTCGCGCTCTTCCTTCAGACGGGCGCGGTGTTCGGTCAGCAGCTCGGTGAAGATCCGTTCACCCTGGGTGCTGGCAGCCGCCTGCGACGCCTCGAACCACTTCGCCGACTCCTCGGCACCCGTCACGGCATGCACGTCTACCGTTTCGGTCAGCAGCAGATCCCAGACGCGCTTGACGGTCGGCACGAAGGGCCGGCCTTCCTCGTTGATGAACACCGGCAGGAAGCGCTTCCGGCTCAAGCCCTCAGCCGCCAGACTGATCTACCACAGCGACCAGATGCAGCGCACCGAATCCGGCAAGCCGGCCACGCGGATCACCGGCAGCGGCTGGCCGGCGACAAAGCGTGGCAGCTCACTGATCACAGCACGGGCGCGTGGGTCTTCCATCGTGACCCATTCCAACACCGGGTTCTCATCCGCCGTGCGGGCGTCAAAACAAGCCTGTGCCGACTCGCTGCCGTCCGCCCACTTCACTCGCCACGCCTTACCAACCTTCGTTCTGACACTGGGGGTCCGATGAGCCACGGTAATCGTCGTCCTTTACGAAGACCGCGGGTAGCGCAGGAGTGATTGATTTTTGTGCGTTAGAGAGGGCCTCGCTGCCCAAAAGCCTCACGCGCAAACTCTAAGAAGCTGCGCAGTTTTGGAGTCATTCTTCGGTCAGGGGCATAGAGGATGTGCATTGCGGTATTCGGCACCGGGTACTGCGGCAACAGACGCACCAGTGTCCCATCGCGCAGTGCATCGCTAACCAACTCTATCGGTTGTAGAACCACACCTAGACCAGCTACAGCCGCTGCCAGCAGTGGATCACCTTGATTGATCGTTAATTTGCTTGTAATAGGAACATCTATACGCCCCTCCGGGCTGTCGAAGCTCCAGTGTGAGCGGCCATCAGAATAGGTAAACCCCAGACACTCCTGCTGCTGTAGATCCCACGGATTGATGATGGGAGGGCGACGTGCAAGATAGGACGGCGCAGCGCATAAAACCATCTGATAGGGCTCCAGTGGCACTGCCTTCAACCCACTGCTCGCCAGCTCGCCGATGCGAAATACCACGTCGTAACCATCATCAACGATATCGACCAGTTCGTTCGATAACGTTAGGTCAACAGACACCTGAGGATACCGAACCATGTATTCCAGCAGGCGTGGCGAAAGCGTGCGAATTCCGAACGTGACCGGCGCGTTGATGCGAAGGCGGCCGCTTGGTGTGCCCCGAGTGAGGGCAGCCAGGCTTTCGGCAGACTGCATGTCTGCAAGGATCAGTTTTGCTCGCTGGTAGAACGCCCTGCCGAAGTCGGTGAGGCTTTGCCTGCGCGTAGTCCGGTGCAGAAGGGAAACACCGAGATGTTGTTCGAGCATTTTCACCTGTTTCCCTACCAATTGAGGGGACAGATTCAGGTCGTCCGCAGCGGCGCTGAATGAACCCAGCTCAACTGTTTTGACGAACGTGGCCATCTGGGTCAGGCGATCCATTATAAACACTCTGTTTCTAGTAATACGCCATCGTAGGCCTTTATCTAGCGCCAATCAATGACTAAATTTTCGTCACCTTTCGAGTGCCCGGATACCTTCCGGATGTACGTCGAGGCCCATTGATAAACGAGGTATCTATGATGGCACGCATTGTCAGAATTCATGAATACGGTGACGCCAGCGTTCTGAAGCTGGAAGATCTGAAAGTGTCGGCACCAGCAGCAAACGAGGTGCAAATTAGTGTTAAAGCCATTGGCTTGAACCGAGCCGAAGTGATGTTCCGCAATCACGCATACCTACAAGAAGCGGAGTTCCCCAGCCGCTTAGGCTACGAGGCCGCAGGCGTTGTAACTGCAGTTGGGAGCGACGTAACCGAGATCACGATTGGTGACTCGGTCGCTCTGATCCCACCTCTGGATATTGCTCGCTGGGGCACCTACGGCGAGTTGGCCAATGTACCGGCCCACCTGGTGGTAAAGAGCCCTGAGAACTTGTCCTTTGAAGAGGCTGCGGCGTCTTGGATGCAGTACGTCACCGCCTGGGGGGCATTGATTGAACAAGCGAAGCTACGGCAGGGCGATTTTGTCATCGTTACCGCCGCGTCAAGCAGTGTTGGCTTGGCCGCCTTCCAAATGGCTCGTATGGTCGGCGCCACATCGATTGCGATCACACGAACTCACGCGAAGAAGCAAGCCCTACTTGATGCAGGCGCTGCGCATGTCATCGTCAGCGATGAAGAGGATATCGTCGAGCGTGTTATGACGATAACTGCCGGTCAAGGCGCTCGCGTTGTATTCGATCCTGTAGGCGGGCCGTCCTTTGAACCTCTCACGCAGAGCATGGCACGGGGCGGGATTTTGCTGGTGTACGGCGCACTTAGCTCTGAACCGACACCATTCCCACTGTTTACCGTGCTGGGCAAAAGCCTGACTTTGAAGGGCTATCTCTACGCAGAGATTGTGGCCGACCTTGAAGCCCTAGAGAGAGCGAAGGCTTTTATTCTGCAAGGGTTGAAGTCCGGTACGTTGCGCCCGATCATCGCAAAGACATTCGCACTTAGCGACATCCAGGATGCCCATCGTTTCCTTGAAGCCAATCAGCAGATCGGCAAGATCGTGGTAACTGTCTGACCAGCAATTATGGGGCTGAGAGCGGTAATCCTTCGGCCCCGATTCAAGCCAGCCCTGATGACCGCTATTGGCCGGTTTGTGCCGGTTGCATCAGGCCGGAATCAGCCAAAAGCAACCGCTCGAGAGGCCTCTAGGGAAGCGGGATCTATGCTCTGCCTGAGGGCAGTGTAGTGGCGACTATCAGCGGGTGCAAAGTGGCTACTGAGCATTGCTTACCGATCAGCCAAGGGGGCGGGTGTTCCGGATGGGCTCCCAGTCTTTTGGCGTCTCGCCCGTGAGTTAGAGCCTGATTCGAGCGTCAAGTCCTGGCCGTTATGGATAGCTCTTCATAACGGCCAAAAGCGGACGATTGCTGGCAGGTATTCAAGCTATGTCCCCAGGCCCTGGGGAAATAGCTTGGGGTTTGAGAAAGCCTGTTTAAGGTGGTCGTACACCAATCGCACCCGCTTCGATACAGGACCCTGCTGCGGGCGGTATATGAACAGATCCCATGGCGCTGGAGCGAGATCAGCCAAAACAGCAACCAGCTTTCCTGACCGCAGATGAGGCTCAGCCAGATAGGCAGGAATTTGGCCAAAACACATGCCTGCCAGGGTGGCTTCCAATTCCGTATCTGGATCATCACAGATAAGAGCTGGCTGCCTGGGCGTGAACGTTTGCCCGTCGGCAAATAGCCAAGGCCAAGGGCGGCCATTTTTCCGGTCGATCAGGACTGAAAGTGGCAGCTTAGCTAAGGCATCCAAAGATTTAGGTAGTGTCTTTTGGCCTATGAGAGACGGGCACGCGACAACGTAAAACGGCACGGGAGCTAAGGCACGTGCAACGTAGCGCCGGTCGCGAATAACCCCCACCCTGATACCAATATCGATATGCGACTCAACAGCATCAGTCATCTGATCTTCCAAGCGGAGATCGAATTGCAGGTCAGGATGTGCAGCGGCCAGGGGCTGAAGAAACGGTATTAGGAAGCGCCTGCCAATAGCATGTGGAGCCGTAATCCCCACCCTGCCTGACAGCTCAGGCTCCGTCCTGTGCGACCGGAATAGCGTATCGAAATGATCCAGAGCTGACCTGGCATCTTTGGCGTAATCCTGACCGAAAGCAGTGATGCTCACCTGGCGGGTATTGCGGTGGAACAGTGATTCGCCAAGCTCAGTTTCCAGGGCTTGAATGGCTCGAGTCACCCCTTGTGGGGAGATGCCTAATCGAGTTGCCGCTTCGCGGAAGCTACCTGCCTCTGCTGCTGTGCAAAAAACCCTAACCATCTCCATGCGGTTAAGCATGTTGCCCCTCCCATTTATTCCATTTTCAGGAATAGCATAATCCAATTATTTTCATTTATTGAGATCAATCATGGGTCTAAAGTATGCGCACTGCCAGGCTAACCAGCCATGGCGAAGCCCCGAAGTACAACCCCCCCCGATGAGGTTCTCAGCATGAGCAATAATATTTCTGGAAAAGTTGTCGTTATCACCGGTGCCAGCAGCGGCCTGGGTGAGGCTACTGCACGCCACCTTGCTGCGCTTGGCGCTCGCGTAGTGCTGGCTGCACGTCGCAAAGATAAACTCGACGCATTGGTGGCTGAGCTGACCAATGCAGGTGGTCAGGCAATCGCGTATCAGACCGATGTCACCTCTCAGGAAGAGGTCAAAACACTCATTCAAGGTGCCGTGGACACCTACGGTCGCATTGATGTACTGATCAACAATGCCGGACTGATGGCGATTGCACCGCTCAGCGATACTCGCACTGACGAGTGGGATCGCATGATCGATATCAACATCAAGGGTCTGCTGTACGGAGTCGCGGCTGCATTGCCAGTCTTCCAGAAACAAAGCAGTGGTCACTTCATCAACATCGCATCGGTTGCAGGCCTGAAGGTGTTCAGCCCAGGTGGCACCGTGTACAGCGGCACCAAGTTTGCTGTGCGGGCTATCTCCGAAGGACTGCGTCACGAAGTCGGTGGCAGCATCCGCACCACGACTATCGAACCGGGCGCCGTGGATTCCGAACTGAAATTCGGCAGCACCCACCAACAGAGCCGCGATTTCGTGGTGGACTTCTACAAGCATGCAATTCCCGCCGAATCCGTCGCGCGAGCTATCGCCTTCGCAATTGAGCAGCCTGCTGACGTGGATATTAACGAGATCGTTCTGCGCCCAACCGTGCAGGAATTCTAATGAGTTGAGGGCCTGTCTCTTCGGCGTCAGGCCCCGCTTATCTGGAGTGAAAAGCGGTGAGTGCCACATGGCCCGGAAGAAAAGGAGCAAGCGCTCGATGCAGGTGCTGAATGCCCTGCAATTCTTCAGCAGCTTGCGGCTGTTCGTGGAGCTGTCAACGGATTGATGGCAACGGTTCTGGAGAGCTATCTAAGGGAAGAGTTTCCCAGTAGCGAAATCAGGAGCGATTCGCAGAACAAGTCCATTGACGAGACCATCTCCATCGTCCGCTCCTACCTGCGGTAGAGGCGCCAGGGTACCCTCGGTGAGGGAAAATTAAAGGAAGCGACATCATGAAATCACGTGCAGCAGTTGCCTTCGGGCCTGGAAAGCCACTGGAAATCGTCGAGATCGACGTCGAGCCGCCGCGCAAGGGCGAGGTGCTTGTCAGGATCACGAATACCGGCGTTTGCCATACCGACGCCTTCACCCTGTCGGGCGAGGACCCGGAAGGCGTGTTCCCGGCGGTGCTGGGCCATGAGGGCGCCGGCATCGTGGTCGAGGTCGGCGAGGGCGTGACCTCGGTCAAGCCGGGTGACCACGTGATCCCGCTGTACACCGCCGAGTGCGGTGAGTGCCTGTTCTGCAAGAGCGGCAAGACCAACCTGT
This sequence comes from Comamonas sp. HJ-2, assembly GCF_053615495.1. Classification (NCBI taxonomy): domain Bacteria; kingdom Pseudomonadati; phylum Pseudomonadota; class Betaproteobacteria; order Burkholderiales; family Comamonadaceae; genus Comamonas; species Comamonas sp. HJ-2. The sequence continues at coordinate 35,982 of NZ_JBSIFD010000034.1, forward strand.
GCGTGGCGGTGCGCGCCACCCAGGGCAAGGGCGTGATGCCCGATGGCACCACCCGCTTCAGCTACAACGGCCAGCCGATCTACCACTACATGGGCTGCTCGACCTTCAGCGAATACACGGTGGTGGCCGAAGTCTCGCTGGCCAAGATCAACCCGGACGCCAATCCCGAGCATGTCTGCCTGCTGGGTTGCGGTGTGACCACCGGCATCGGCGCTGTTCACAACACGGCCAAGGTTCAGCCGGGTGACTCTGTGGCCATCTTCGGCCTCGGCGGCATCGGGCTCGCTGCGATTCAGGGGGCACGCCAGGCCAAGGCAGGTCGCATCATCGCCATCGACACCAATCCTGCGAAGTTCGAGCTGGCTCGTACCTTCGGCGCGACCGAATGCCTCAACCCGAAGGACTTCGACAAGCCGATTCACGAGGTTCTCATCGAGATGACCGGTTGGGGTGTCGATCACACCTTCGAGTGCATCGGCAACGTCAACGTGATGCGCTCGGCACTGGAGGCAGCACATCGTGGCTGGGGCCAGTCGATCGTCATCGGCGTGGCTGGTGCAGGCAAGGAAATTTCGACGCGCCCGTTCCAGTTGATCACCGGTCGCACCTGGAAGGGCTCGGCTTTCGGCGGGGTCAAGGGCCGCACTCAACTTCCCGGCATGGTGGAGGACGCAATGAAAGGCGAGATCGATCTCGCCCCGTTCGTCACCCACACCATGGGCCTCGACGACATCAACAAGGCCTTCGACCTGATGCATGAAGGCAAGTCGATTCGCACGGTGATCCACTACTGACCGCCCACTACCCATTCAACACCAACCACCAAGGAAATTAATCATGTCCACTCCTGTCATTTCTGGCGATGGCATCTTTTCGCACATCTTTATCGGCGCTGCCGACCTTCAGAAGTCGGTCTCGTTCTACGACGCCGCTCTGGGTGCTCTCGGCATCAAGAACCTCGGTCCTTTCAACAACGGATGGGTGCTTTTCGGTCGCGATAAGCCGGCTTTCATCATCGCCCGCCCGGGCAATGGTGAAGCGCCTTCCAGCAACGGCGTGACGATCGGCTTTGCGGCCGCCACTCCCGCTGAAGTGGATGCCTTCCACGCCGCCGGCCTTGCCGCAGGCGGCATTGACGAGGGCCAGCCTGGCGCACGTGGTCACCTGCCGGGTGCCTATGCGGCCTACCTGCGTGATCCGGCGGGCAACAAGGTCTGCTCGTACACCTTCGTCTGAAAGCAAGGAAGCTGAGAGCGTTCTGACAGGGTCAGCACAAGCCTCTATTATACGGTGAGCCTGTTAGACGGACTGTGTAACGCGGTGCCTGCTCATGAAGGTCGGCCCGTAGCCATGTGTGAAACGCATGGCTGCGGGCATTTGTTTTGAAGCGTGCTTTTCAACCAATGAGAAATGAGGTCGTTATGAAAGAGCCGGCCAATATCAATACGACGACCGTACAACCCACCCCGACCGCCACCGTGTACGGCATGCCGGCTTATGTCGATCGTGCTGCAGCCGTGGGTGAAGTGCATGCGCGCCCGCATCTGTTGCTTCAGGCCCCCCGCGGTATATTGCAGCTCGCTTTCATGACCGAAGGCGACCAGGCCAGGGATCAGATGGCGATGAGCGAGTTGTCTCATCGCTTCGGCGTTGCCGAGCCCGACCACTGTTGATTTCCACCCAGAAGTGACCCACTAGCCCCCGGTTTTTCCATCTCAATCTGACCCACGCATTAACCCTAGC
>NZ_JBSIFD010000035.1:0-35028 GCF_053615495.1 Comamonas sp. HJ-2
GGCTTTTGGGTGATGTTCTAGCCTTTAGCCGTGGTGTTTCCAAGGACGCTTATCGTGATGCCCGCAAGAAGGTCAAAACGGCAACAGGCTTGGACATCGAGATGGCTCGGAGCCCAGTGCAGCAAGCTGCCGCATTCACGACTATTCGCCAGCTGTTTGAGCGGGGCTTGGGCTTTAAAACCTACGAGGAAAAGTGGGGTCTGTTGGTTCAGAGTGCTCACAAGCACCAAGGCTAGCGGCTGTCGCAACTCTCTCTTATTGCGTCAAATTATTGACGCAATTTTCATATTGCGTCATAATTCGCGTCATGAATAGCGTCAAACCACAGCAAGAACTTGACTTGTTGGTCAATGTCATTGAGCGTCACCCAGAAGGGGTGAGCGCTGAAGAAGTGCTGCAGGAATCAGGGCTGGCCCTGCAACGTCGTAGCCTTCAACGCAGATTGGCCTCATTGGTGGAGCAGGGGCGCATTCGGGTGCAGGGGCAAGCGCGGGCCGTGCGCTACTTTCCTGTTCTGGAAGATGAAAGCGCAGGTGGCGTAGCTTCTGCAGGCACAGAGGCTGCGATCGAGCCATATGTTCCTGTCAGCGCTGAAGGCGCAGCTATCAAGGCATATGTGCGCCAGCCTCGGCACCTGCGCAAACCTGTGGTCTACCGCACGGAATTTTTGGAGCAATACCACCCCAACCACACCGCGTACCTGCCTTTGAAGTTGCGGGAGCAGCTGCATGCCTTAGGACGCTCACCTGCCGAACAGACACCTGCAGGTACCTTTGCCAGGGACATTCTTAACCGCTTGCTGATCGACCTTTCTTGGGCTTCGTCACAGCTGGAAGGCAATACCTACAGCCGCTTGGATACCGCAAGGCTGATTGAGTTTGGTCAGGTGGCGGAGGGTAAGGATGCCTTTGAGACGCAGATGATCCTGAACCACAAGCAGGCCATCGAATTTCTCGTGCACTCGCCCGAGCAAGCCGTGGTGTCGCAGGACACCATCGTGGCCTTGCATGCCTTGCTCTCTGATGGCTTGATGCCTGACCCCGCCATGTGTGGCCGCATTCGCAGTCGTGCCGTAGAAATTGGCGGCAGCGTCTACCTACCCGTGGCTTTGCCTCAGCGTCTGGAAGAGTTGTTCGGCATCGTGGTGGGTATGGCCGCAGAGATCGAAGATCCTTTCGAGCAAGCCTTCTTCTTGATGGTGCACTTGCCTTACTTGCAGCCTTTCGAGGATGTGAACAAGCGTGTGTCGCGCCTGGCTGCCAACATTCCGTTCATTCGCCACAACCTGTGCCCGCTGTCATTCATTGATGTGCCGCAGCAAGCCTATGTGGATGCCATGATCGGTGTGTACGAGCTCAATCAGGTTGATCTGCTGCGAGATGTTTTTGTGTGGGCCTATGAGCGTTCATGCCAGCAGTACGTGGCTGTGCAGCAAAGTTTGGTGCCGCCAGACATCTTGCGCTTGCGCTACCGGCAAGTGCTTGGTGAGGTGATTGCAGCTGTTGTTCGCAGCGGCCAGCCAACCAATGCGGCGAGCGTCAGCGCCATGCTGCCTGCAAGTGTGCAACCTGAAGACCGCGAGCATTTCACACAGCTCGTGCTCAAGGAATTAGCGGGCTTGCATGCCGGAAATGCCGTGCGGTTTGGATTGCGGCCTCTTGAACTGGTCGGATGGAAAAATTAGTCGGACCGAGCCCCACTCATAATGTTCGCCTCTATCGAATAGGCGACCAGAGCTTAGGTTGGGGCATGGCTTGATCGTATTGGACCTGCCACTTAGGAGGTCCACGCTTCACCAAAATTTGTACCAGGGCTTGGCCGCTGACCGAGGGGGTGAGCGTTCTGCGGAGACTTCACGCTGCATGGCCTGGAATTTGTTCAAATCTGTCTGGATGCTGTGACGTTCGTTAAGGGCTTGAGTGGTTTTCTTGCGCTCAATATCGACGTCTTCACGCAAACGTACGATGGTTTGCAGCGCCTTGTCGAGTTGGATGGCCTGCGCTTCCTTCGTGGTCAGTAACTCGCCATAGGTCTGGGATGCCTTGATGTCCTGAACCGACGGTGAAGGGATGGATGGGCGGAATTCAGTGGCGGTCGCAGCATTGACCTCCGCCAGAACTGTGGTGCGTGCCTTGGCTTCTTTAGCCTCGGCGTCTGCGCGCAGCTGAGCAATGGTTTTGTAGGCTGTACTCAGCTCGACTTGCTGCAACTCAAACTTGGTGGTCAGCTCCTTGTAGCTGATCGGTTCGCTGATTGCATTTGTTTGTTTTGCACTATCTGTTAGCGGAACACGCGCATCGACTGATTTTGGGATTGTTCCGCTCTTGCCAACGGCGTTCCACCAACCCAGGCACAGGTCTCCTATGGTGGTGGTTAGGGCGCTCTCGAAATCGCGTGTGACATCGGAATAGCCAGTTTTCGCATGCACCAGTTCATGAATCAGTACGCCGGAGAATTCCTCGAAGGAATTTAGCTGAGGACGCCAAATGACGATGGAAGAGGTCGATGGATCCCAGCAACCCAAAGTTTGGCTGCTGTTCATCAAATCCGGCCGCATAGTATTCGAGATTTTGATTGCGGCGACCTTGGCGGGCCTACCTCCAAATGCTTCAATGACAAAGGTTGTGGTGTCGAGGATCTTGCGTTCCTGGCTGCTGAGCGCTTCGGCGTCAACAAAGTCAAAGTTGAAACTGTCGTTGTAGGTCTCGGTGAACTGCGTGATGTCCACCATTCGATTGCCTTCGATATCTACCGAATCGGCGATTTTGGCTCGGAGATTTTCGGGAATCGTGAGAATCGTGTTGCCGCTTTGGCGAGCCTGGTCTATCAGGTCGGGGAAGCGCATCGCCTCATACGCGGTCACCATCACCACCTTTTCTTGGGCGTTGAGGATCCGTACTGCGTGCTCTTGCACATCAATCCACGCCAGTTCGTCGTGCATTTCACCCAACTGGAAACGGGAGATGTCTTCGGCCAACGTACGGGCGACATCCCCATTGGTCGAGGCTAGCAGGATTTTTTTGACCGAGTCCGAGTACGCAGTGCGGCCCACATGAGAGCGTTCTCGGTTAATAGCCTTCTTGATCGCCGCACTGAGCTGAGTGATGTTGTAGGAGAAAAGGAAATTTGCTTCCTCCGCGACCTTCACGCCGTTGATGTAGATCGCACCTGGGCCTGATTTACGGCTGATAATCTGGCCAAATCGCGTGGTTGCCAGCAATTCTTCATCGGAAAATTTCAGAAACAAAGCCTTTGCGGCCTCCATTTCCTTATCTTCGACTCCCTCAAGCTGAAATTCTGTGCCGACATATGTCGGATCCAACGGATCTTCGATGATGGCATGCAGGGTAAGGATATCGCCGAATCCATGCTTTGCTGATTTGTGGGTCGAGATGGTCCCGAACTTGGACTTGATCTGGGCCTTGACGCCATGGCGCTCAAAAGTGGCTAGAGCATCCTTCAGCCCAATGCCGAATCGACCGATCACAAGTGGGCTATCGAGCTTTTCTTGGTTCTCATTTTGGGTGAGATGGGTGTATCGAATGCCACGGCCTTCATCTCGAATGATCCAGGTGCCGTCACGCTTTTCAATCACTACCGGCGCAGTGCCCGTCAATATCTGCTCGTCGAGTGCGTTGGCTATAACTTCCCGAATACCATGGCGAACTTCCCAGTTTTCCAAAATTTTTTCTATGTTGAGGTCAAAACTCTTTTTCGCCATTTGAAGTCCCTCGGCTCAAGTAATTGTCGCTAGTTAAATAGTCGATGCTGAGGGGCGGAATACATAAACGCCCCTTGATGACGGCATAAATTAGTAGGCGTTCCGTCATGCCGCCTGCTCAAACAGTAGCGAATGTGTTGGATTGACCACTACCTATAACTCAGCCTTTTGCCTGCCGGGCTCGCAGCGAGCCCCTCGAACGGCTGCTTCTTCGCACTGCATCAGTTTCATGTTGATCCAGTGGAGTTTTGCTCCTGAGTGCGCAGTTGCTGCCATTCATCTGAAATCGTTTTCCAATCTACCGTGCGTTCGAGCGTCTCACCAGAGCTGTCCTTGCCCGACCACACCGCCCAAAAATCAGGGTCATCCGATTTTGGTCGTTGATTCTCAGATAGCGCGTTCATCTGAACTAAGACAGGCAACTCCGATGCCCAGCCGAGCAGGATGGCATGTCGAGAAGGTAGCGAGGGTAAGTCACGTAGCAGGCCGCGCAGGTTGTCGGGAAGCAGTTTGTGAACCAGTGCCTGGTCGCGGTCGTTACTAATACGGTGCAATAGGTAGCTGTTGCATTGGGACAGCACGGTTGGCGACAACTCGCTTGGTCGCTGTGAGGACAGCACCAAGCCTAGGCCGAATTTACGCCCCTCTCTGGCAATCTTCTCAAATACTTGGCAGCAGATTGCAGCTGAACTCTGGTTTTCTGAGTCATCCTGGTAGCGCTTGATAAAGGTATGCGCTTCTTCCATCACTAGCACGGTGGGCAAGGTCTTGCCATGGTGTAGCTTGCGGTAGCGCTGGAGCGCCTCCAGTGTCATGCGGGCGATCACAGCCGTGATGACGTGCACTACCTCTGCGGGTACCAGCGAGAGGTCGATGACTGTAACTGAACCGTTGGATGCCTGGTTATCGCCGATGTAGTTGCGCAGCCAGTCTTCCAGCGTGAGGTCTTGGGCTACGCCCGAGACGATCTTCATACGGCTGTCGGAGAGCAGTGTGCGAATGCGCATTTGCATCGTCTCAACGTACTCTGAGACGCCGAGCAGCTCCGCAGTGGCTTCAACGCTGCGGAGAAACTGGTCACCAGTAAAGGGGCGCGGCACATCAGCGTCGATGGGCAGGACGTCGGTGTCGCTGCCTCCAAATGCAGCATGTGCATTTCTTGCTTTTTCCAGTAATCTATTGACCTCGCCAAGCGTGAAGTCGAGGTGACTGTTCCTTTCTTCGCGGGCTTTGCAAAGAGTAAGAATCTCAGACCTAAATGAGGTCAGCGCCTGTTTTTCAGTCACTGTAAAGCTGTCGTCTTCTTTCAGCTCTTCTTGCCATTTGCGAATCTTTTCCAGAAAGTTTTTGTTCTTTGGAAATTTGTCCCATGGACTGCCGCTATTCCGTTCAATTTGAGTGATGCTGACCAGCGTGCGAAGATAGCGGCGCATCTCATGGCTAGGCGTCACGGAGACGCCGAAGACGCCATCACGAACCGATCGCAGTGCCTGCACTAAGGTTGGACGCTGGGTTTTGGCACTGGCCTGGGTAAAGGCTCCCCATTCGGCACTGTTCCAGAACCACAGTGGAATCTGCAGCTGTTCAACACCCGCTCCGGGCTCGATGGCAAAAACCCTCACCTGGCTCATGTCGCGGAAGGTGTTGGCGTACTCGCCATTAGGATCGAGCACTATGAAACGTGCATTGGGGTCAGCCCCACCACGCGCCTTGCGAGCCTCGTCCATTGACCAACGTATCAAGCCTGCAACTGAGCAGGACTTTCCACTGCCGGTGTTTCCCAGCACTGCTAGATGTCGGCCGAAAAGGCGATCTGGGTCAATTCGGACCTCAGCATTCGCAGCCAATGGACTGGTGCCAATCAGCACATGGCGGTTATCGCCGGACTCCACGATAGCGCGAAGTTGGTTTTGCGTAGGCAACAATACAGCATCACCAACAGTCGGGTAGCTCTCGACACCGCGTCGGAAGCGATAGACGTAGTTACCATCCACGTCTTTGGTCTCGTAAGCCAGTACACCCAGCGGGTTGAGGCTCATCTTGCGCATAGGATAGGGCAAATCCACTAGGCCAGAGTCGTGCACTCCCTTGAGCTTGGGATATTGCGAGCGCTCGATGGTAATCCACTCAATCTGAGCGACCAAATGCCCATCGTCGCTGGGAATCAACACATAGCCGTTGATACGCGGGAAAGGACGTGGCATTCCGGTATTGAGCGCTACGCCATCGGGAGCATCGATGTCGAGCAATACCTTGATTTCATCGGGCGAGACAAAGTCGATAGTGCCGATGCGTAGCGAGTCGGCGTAGGCTAGTGGTGACAAGCTCATATCAGATCACTCCCGTCAGAAGCATCTGACTCAGGCATTGAGCGCTTGGCAGGCAATGGCTCTGTCCCCATGCGCTGTTTCAGTAGCTCGCTCATTCGGAAGGTGGTCTTGTCGATAGCAGACTTGGGCAGGTAGTGCTCAGTCAGAGTAGTCAGGTCTGCCAACGCAGGACCAATCAACAGGCTGATCTGAGATGGGCGACCCAATTCCTGATAGGTCTGCAAGATGCGGCCCAGTGGGTCGTCGAAAGAAATCACCACCAGATGCGTTGAAGGAATAGTGAGCATGTCGCGGATGACCCGGTTGATGTGCTCATCACCAAAGCTGTAGCCGTAGGTCACCAAAGTACTGTTCGGGCGGCAGACCGCAGCCGCAAGGTCGCGGAACAGCTCCACATATGGGTAGTCAGCGGTTTCCCTGTCCTTTGCGGCGTTGGGGTAGATCATTAGCTCGTGCGCTGACGCTCCACAAAGACCAGGTGCATGCAAATAAGGCTCAACGCTGGCGGCCCCAAACGGCAAACCGATACGGCGAATGTCTTTGCCCGTCTGCATCCAGTCCACAGAGCCGTGCAGCTTGGTGTAGCGCGCAACACCCTCCAGATAGCGAGGCTCACCACGGATACCGGGCGGGTTGTAGTGCATGTCCAGATCCAGCCGTGATGACCGGAAGATTGGCATCAGCTTGCCCAAGAATCGATCCAGCAGGTGTAAGCCAGCCAACTCAGCCCCTACTTCGATCAACCGGTCATAGTTGGTAGTAAAAATGTTTAGGCGGTCACGCACACCTGTTCGACAGGCGAAACTCATCAGGAAGGTGACAAGGGTGTTGAATGCCTGCTCACGCTTATCGTTTCCTGCAGTGGCAATGCCTGCCTCGCTCGCCAGGATTGACTGAGCGAAGGCATTCATGCCAGTTTGAAGCTCTTTGCGCAGGGACTCGGACTCGCTGTTCTTCTGAAGAATTTCTAGGCCACGCAGCAATTCGTTGGCAACTCGTAGTTGATCTTCCAGATTTCCCTTCTCGCGCCCAGCCGCTTCAGAAGCCTTTCCTGCAGCTTGATCGATTTCGGCCTGATGGTTACTCAGTGTCAAGGCCCCCATGCCAGCAGCACCTTTGCCCGTGGCCAAGTAATGCACTGCATGGGTCAACCCCGATCCGGCAAGCAGCGACAGATGCTCTGACTGGAACAGTGATGTCAGCCAAGGTTCAATTCGATTGCGAAGTTCCTTATGACCAAATTTTTCACCATTTAGCCAAGAAGTTTGCAATCCATTCAGAAGTTCAAATGACTCACCATCCGCCGTGAACGACAGTGGCTTAGGGTCGTCTCGAGTCTTGAGCGTATTTATCGACATTTTCTCTCCCTCAGAACGACCATCTTAGTTCAGCAGAAAAACTGCATTTTGCGATCAGTCGCTCAGGGTGGAGTTCAGGTGGCCCAGGCACCCCCTTCACAGGCTCAAGGCCCTTCTGACTGTTGGTGGGGCATGATCAGGGCGCAGGGTCTAGGCTGGGGCTTTTAAATCAATGAGATAGCAGCGGAATGCACGCAACCACCGTAGGTTCAGGCGCAAATGCCGGTACCATTCCAAGAGAATGAACTGCTCCCTCCATAAAATATGAATGCGGTCGAAATCGAGGCAGCCGTATCGGATCTCGCTGCCCAACCCTTTGACGCTGCTGAATTTCCCTACGCTTTCCTAGCTGCCTTTGGCAACAAGGAAACTACGCTCAAGCGTCTTCGCACAGGAAACAACAACACCTCAGATGTGCCTGGCGGTGTTCTTCTGCGCAACAACATTCACATTGCTGTGTGCGATGCTGGCACTGTGGGCAACATGCTCCACACTCTGCGAGACAGCCCTGCCACAAGCAAGGCAAAAGCCAAGTTCATCTTGGCGACTGACGGTCAGACGCTGGAAGCCGAAGAGCTGATCAGCGGCGAGACCATTGCCTGCGCTTTTGAGGACTTCCCGAACCACTTCGGGTTCCTACTGCCGCTAGCGGGTATTTCCACGATCAAGGAGATCAAGGACAACCCCATCGACGTTCGAGCCACAGGGCGGCTGAACAAGCTCTACGTCGAACTGCAGCGTGAGAACCCTGACTGGGCCAAGGAAGAACGGCGCAGCGACATGAATCACTTCATGGCTCGGCTGGTGTTCTGCTTCTTTGCCGAAGACACTGACATCTTCAATGGCAAGGGCCTGTTCACCCAGACGGTGGACCAGATGAGCGCGAACGACGGAAGCAACACCCATGAGGTGCTTTCTCAAATCTTTCGTGCCATGAACATCAAGGTGGCCGAGCGTGCCAACGCTGATCCGCGCCTACCCAATTGGGCCAACGGCTTTCCGTATGTCAACGGGGGCCTGTTTTCCGGCAGCACAGAAGTGCCACGATTCACACGCATGGCCCGTACGTACCTGATGCATGCGGGTGCATTGAGCTGGCGCGAGATCAACCCCGACATCTTCGGCAGCATGATCCAGGCAGTTGCTGATGATGATGAGCGCGGCGCTTTGGGTATGCACTACACCAGCGTGCCCAACATCTTGAAGGTGCTGAACCCGCTGTTCTTGTACGACCTGCAAGCTGCGTTGGCCGATGCTGGTGACAACGAACGCAAGCTGCTGAACCTGCGCAAGCGCATGGCCCGCATCCGGGTGTTTGACCCTGCCTGCGGATCGGGGAACTTCTTGGTCATCGCGTACAAGCAGATGCGCGAGATCGAGGCGGAGATTAATCGACGGAGGAATGAGCTTCATTTGCGGAGCGAGATACCGCTGACCAATTTTCGGGGAATCGAGCTACGCGACTTCCCTGCTGAGATCGCACGCTTGGCGCTCATCATTGCGGAGTTCCAGTGCGATGTGCTCTATCGGGGGCAAAAGGATGCGCTGGCTGAGTTCTTGCCGCTTGATGCGCAGAACTGGATCGTGCGTGGGAACGCGCTACGGTTGGACTGGTTGGCCATCTGCCCGCCCACAGGCACTGGTGTCAAGCTCGTGGCGAACGATCTCTTCGACACGCTGCTAGATCAAAAAGAAATCGATTTTGAGAACGAAGGTGGGGAAACGTATATCTGCGGCAACCCACCTTATAAAGGAAACGCCAAAAAAACTGCTGAGCAAAAGAGCGACATGTGCGATCTGCTCGACAAGAGAATTGACGGCTGGGGGTTGTTTGACTATGTTTGCGGCTGGTTTTTTAAGGCCCACGAGTACGCAAAGCATACGCAGGCCAAGTTCGCTTTCGTAGCCACCAACAGCGTCTCCCAAGGACAGCATGTCACTGGCTTCTGGAAGTCGCTTTTTGCAGACGGATTGAAGTTCAACTTTGCAGTCAGGTCTTTCAAATGGAGCAATCTTGCTGCGAACGACGCTGGTGTCACCGTTGTCTGTATTGGTGCTGGTATGCAAGCCACTACAGCAGACCTTTATGACGAGGACAAGCGACTCACAACGAAGAACATCAATGCGTACTTGATGCCCGCAGAGGACTATTGGATCACGCCGACGTCCACTCCGCTTTCTGACATACAGCCGATGCAAAAGGGCAACTATTACGGCATGTCGGAGCACTTGATCTTTGATGCAGAAGGGAAGGCAAGATACGTAAATGCCGGCTTGAATGCTGCGTTTGTACGAAAGTTCTACGGATCTTCGGAGGTCATCAAAGCCAAGCCGCGCTTTTGCTTCTGGTTCCCTGATACGCCGTCTGCTGAGGTCCTAGCCATTGCAGATATCAATGAAAAGCTTTTGCAGGGTGAATCAGCACGGAAAAAGTCGAAGGATGCCGTCTCCAATGGCATGGTTAGAAGACCTCACCAGTTTCGCGAGATGCGCAGTTGCGAAAGCTACTTCTTCGCGATTCCTGTCGTGTCGTCAGAGAACAGAAGCTATTTGCCTATCGATTTGCTGGACGCAGAATCCGTCATTTCAAATAAATGCTTTGCCCTTTACGACGCTCCGCTATGGAACCTAGCGCTGATCGCATCGCGATTGCATTGGGTCTGGATCGGCGCGGTGTGTGTCCGGCTCGAGATGCGGTTTTCCTACTCCAACACCCTCGGTTGGAACACCTTCCCAGTACCCCTGCTTACTGAGCAGAACAAGGCTGATCTCACCCGCTGCGCAGAGGACATTCTGCTGGCCCGTGAAGCTCACTTCCCAGCCACCATCGCCGATCTGTACAACCCGGAAACCATGCCGGACAACCTGCGTCACGCCCATGAACGCAATGACGAAGTGTTGGAGCGCATCTACATAGGCCGCCATTTCAAGAACGACACCGAGCGGCTGGAAAAGCTGTTCGAGCTGTACACCAAGATGACTGCCGCAGACAAGACTAAGCCTGCCGCCAAGGCAACCCGAGGGAGGAAGAAAACCTTATGAGCGATCAAGCAAGCAACCCGACCAATGCGTACACCGTGCCATCGGTGTCCATCACCACGGCACGCACTGGCGCATCGAGCAAGGCCAATGAGTTGGGCATGCGTGCCATGCAAGAGCGTGCCTACGCCAAGCGGGGTGAGCAATACCTGCTGATCAAGTCTCCCCCGGCATCCGGCAAGTCCCGCGCCCTGATGTTCATTGCGCTAGACAAGCTGAACAACCAGGGCTTGCAACAGGCCATCGTTGTGGTGCCCGAGCGCTCTATCGGAGGCAGTTTTGCTGATGAGCAATTGACGCAGTTCGGTTTTTATTGGGATTGGAAGGTGGCTCCGCAGTGGAACCTGTGCAATGCCCCAGGCGGGGATGAGCCGCGCACGGCAAAGTCCAAGGTAGATGCTGTTCGGCAGTTTCTGGCCAGCGATGACAAGGTGTTGGTCTGCACCCATGCCACGTTCCGCTTTGCGGTGGAAGAGCTAGGCATCACGGCGTTCGACAATCGCTTGATTGCAATTGACGAGTTTCACCACGTGTCCAGCAACCCAGACAACAAGCTGGGCAGCCAATTGGGCGCTTTCATTGCCCGTGACAAGGTTCACTTGGTGGCGATGACGGGTTCGTACTTTCGAGGGGACAGCGAGGCCGTTTTGGGCCCTGCAGACGAAGCCAAGTTCGAGACGGTGACCTACACCTACTACGAGCAGCTCAATGGCTACCAGTGGCTCAAATCGCTGGACATCGGCTACTTCTTCTACACGGGGGCCTATGTCGATGCGGTCAACAAGGTGTTGGACCCCGCACTCAAAACCATCGTCCACATCCCCAACGTGAATGCGCGTGAGAGCTTGAAAGACAAGCAGCGCGAGGTGGACGAGATCATGCATGGCTTGGGCACATGGAAGGGCGTGGACCCCGACACCGGCTTCCACTTGGTCGAGTCCCCACAAGGCCGTGTTTTGAAGGTGGCGGATCTTGTCGATGACAGTGATCCAGCTAAGCGCTCTCGCGTTCTGTCTGCATTGAAAGACCCTGCCCACAAAAACGACCGTGACCATGTGGATGTGATCATCGCGCTGGGCATGGCCAAAGAAGGCTTCGACTGGATTTGGTGCGAACATGCGTTGACCATTGGCTACCGCAGCAGTCTGACCGAAATCGTGCAAATCATTGGTCGTGCAACCCGTGACGCCAAAGGCAAAGAGCGGTCACGGTTCACCAACCTGATCGCAGAGCCCACCGCAGAGCAATCAGCAGTGGCAGAAGCCGTGAACGACATGCTCAAAGCCATCTCTGCCAGCCTGTTGATGGAGCAGGTTCTGGCGCCCCGCTACGAGTTCACGCCGAAGAACTCAGGTCCTCAAGAAGGCTTTGACTATGGTGAAGAGGGCTACAAAGAGGGCGGGCATAACATCGGGGTTAACAAGGACACTGGCCAGATTCACCTGGAGATTGCCGGTCTGACAAAGCCTGAAACACCCGAAGCCACTCGAATTTGCAAGGAAGACTTGAACGAAGTCGTCACCAGCTTTCTGCAAGACAAGACAGCACTCGAACGCGGGCTGTTCGATAAGGAAAACACGCTGCCCGAGGAATTAACCCAACTGCGTATGGGCAAGATCGTGCGGGAGCGTTATCCCGAGCTGAGCGATGCTGATCAAGAGGCTATCCGGCAGCACGCCATTGCCGCAATGAACATCACCCAGCAAGCGAAGTTGGCCTTGGCTCAGGCAGATGCCAGCGGCAGTGGCACCGGGCAAGGAAGCACCGCCCTGATCGATGGTGTGCGCAAGTTCGTCAACGTGAAGGACTTGGACATTGATTTGATTGACCGCATCAACCCTTTTGACGCTGCCTACGCAGTGCTTGCCAAGGCCATGGATGAGAAGTCGCTGCGGCAGGTACAGGCTGCTATTGCCGCCAAGAAGGTAAGCCTAACTGAGGAAGAGGCGCGCGACCTTTCCAAGCGCGCTTTGCAGTTCAAGAACGAACGTAACCGCTTGCCGGATCTCAACTCCGCGGATGCTTGGGAAAAGCGTATGGCCGAGGGCGTGGCGGCTTTTGCACGCTATCGTGCATTGGCTAAATCTGCCCAGGCACAAGGAGCTTTGAGCAATGGCTGATATGGATGATGACGACCTGCTGGATGCGTTGGGTGTAGAGGTTACCCCGCTCAAAACTTCCAGCCGTACCCCGCGCGAAGAGCGCATCGTTGCTGGCTTTGAAGACATTCTGCGTTTTCATCAAACCCATGGTCGAGCACCTCAGCACGGTGAAGGGCGTGACATCTTTGAACGGCTTTACGCTGTCCGTTTAGATCAACTACGCAAGTTGCCAGAGGCCCACGCATTGCTGGCAGAGCTCGATACACCCAAGCTACTTGAAGGCAACGAGGTCTCGGCTGTAGATATTGACGCGCTTGACGAGGACGCATTACTCGCTGAATTGGGTATTGCTAATGACGTGGCAGAAGCGGGCGACATCACTGTGCTGAGGCATGTCCGGTCCAGTGTGGAAAAACGTGCAGCTGAAGAAGTGGCTGAGCGTAATGCCTGCGAAGACTTTGAGCGATTCCGCCCGTTGTTTGAACAGGTTGAACAGGACCTGAAGTCGGGTGTGAGGAAAACGCTTCGTTTCGGACGTGATGCCAGCGTGGCCGATGGCAACTACTTCATTTTGGGTGGTCAACTTGCCTATGTGGCAGAGGTCGGTGAGACGATCAAGGCACCGAATGGCGACAATGATGCGCGTCTGAGAGTCATTTATGCCAACGGTACTGAAAGCAACCTGCTGCTCCGTTCTTTGCAACGTGCGCTCTATAAAGACGATACAGGCAGGCGGCTGACCGACCCCGATATGGGCCCGTTGTTCAGTGGCGAAGTAGAGCCAGACGACATTGAGACGGGCACCATTTACGTTCTGCGCAGCAAGTCAGAGCATCCGTTTGTGGCTCAACATCGCGAGTTGATTCACAAAATCGGGGTGACAGGGGGCAAGGTTGAGACTCGGATTGCGGGTTCTGAAAACCAAGCAACATACTTATTGGCTGGCGTGGAAATTGTCGCAACCTACAAGCTTCACAACGTCAACAGAGTGAAGCTGGAAGCACTGTTTCACCGCGTGTTTGGTGCTGCGCAACTAGACCTCACCCTGGAAGACCGTTTTGGCAAGCCGGTGAAGCCGCGTGAATGGTTTCTTGTGCCCTTGCATGTGATTGATGAGGTTGTGCAGCGGATTGTGGATGGAACGCTAACCGATGTGGTGTACGACGTTCAATCAGCCCGCCTGATTACGACTCAGTAAATCATTTTCCACAATGCAGCCATGCATGAGCTAGATATGCCCTGCATGGCGCAAACGTAACTGCTACATGTCTTGCGGAGGCAGCTGCTCAGCAAGAAGCACTTGAATTTTCAGGCGAGCTTCTTCATCAGCTTTTCCGTACCTGAACAACAGCTCGGCAATTTCATCGTCAGTGTCGGCGTAGAAAAACGCCACAGGTACCTTCAGCACCTGAGCCAACTTGCGCACAGTCAGCAAGTCTGGCTTGTGGATGCCAAGCTCATAGCGATTGATGCGTGTGCTCGCCACGAACGCATCAATTCCCGCCTCAATTCCCAGCATCTTTTGCGACAGCCCCGCAGCCAAGCGGGCCTGTTTGAGCCTCGCGCCCCATTGCTCATCCGCGTCAGACATCTCGCACCTTCAAAAGGCTACGAGAGTCGTAGTTATACTTTATTCTCGATACTACGAGTTACGTAGTTTTCTGGGTTGCGAACGGCTACCCAGCCTAATAAGAGGGACAAAGCATGGTGGTGAACGGGGGAGTGCGCTGGTGCACAGCGTTGGGGGTGTTGGGGTTGACATTGGGGGCATGGGCACAGCCTGCAGGTGTTCGTTCAAGTACTCAGCTGGCCCCCAAGGTGCACGATTACTACGCTGAGTGCCGCAACCCAGACACTGAGCTATGCACGGTGCAAAGCCCCGACCCATCGCTGTACATGTACACGGTGCTTACGCCTGACATTCCTTTTGATGACCTGGGCGCGCATTGGGTGGTTGATTTGCGCAAATTCCCAGTCGCCAAGGACGCCATCAAGGTGCTGCGCGTGGCGACCAGCACAGGTGAAGTGCATGCGATTCGTTTGAAACTGGTTTATAAGGCCACGCCTGCTCGAAGCAACGCAGCTGCCGAAGTGCTGACAGCGCCGCCTGAAGCCAAGCCAGTCGCTGGATCAATACCAACCGCTGCGCCGCCTTCGCAGCCCAGTGCGTCGATGACTGGAAAGCCGCCTTCCAACGTTATGCCTGTTTCTGCGACACAGGCTTCACCCTCTGGCACATCCGCCCCCGCTTTGCCAGCAAGCCGTGGCACTGAGGTCAAACAGCCCGAGCGCACTGCCAAGCCTGTGCCTTCGGTTTCTGAGTTGACGGCACAGGCCGAAGTGCCTTGTTTGGATGGCATATGCCTGGGGGCTTCCATTCAGGCGCTCAAAGCGCCGTTTGAGCCAGTATTCACGGCCGAGCAGCAACTGCGTGCAGGGCTGCAGGTCAATGCTCATCGGTTTCCAGACTTGGACAAGCGGGTCAAGCAGCTTGGCGCCTTGTTCAAGCAAGGCGATATGGAAGGGTTTGCACAGGCTGGAGAGGAATGGCTCAAGGCCAGCAGCAAGGAACGCCAGCTGCAAACCAACCTGTTTCACCTCAAGCAAGCCTATGAGCTGGCTCAGAAGGCTTTGGGTGGCAAGCGCAATACCGATACAGCAGCTTTGGCGCTGTACTTTATGCCCCAGCCTTCACCCAAAGCGTTGAAGGACGGGCCAGGTATTTCAGGTGCGTTGAATGTGGGGGCTGACCCTTTGCTTTTTGCAGTACGCACAGAGCTGCAATTCGATGCTGGCTTCGCTTCTTTGATCAAAAAAAACAAGCCCGTGTTTTGCGGGGTGTACCAGCTGCAAGGGCACTTCACCAGCCCCTCGGGCTATGGCACCACCGTTACCGTGCGCTCTGATGCGGATGGTGATTTCAAGGTAGCCAATGTTCGCAGGGTGTTCACCGCTGATTCTCATGACAGCCTCAAACAGCTGGCACAGCAGTTGACACAGCGCTATGACCTAGCAATCAAGGCACAGGTGGTAAGTATCGATTTGCAGTCGCAGTCGATGTCACTGGAGTTGCGTCACCCCCTGGCCGTGCAGCTTGTGGGCGCACCACAGAAGCTGGTGCTGCAGCGCGATGCTTTATGGCAGCAAGGCTGGGTTGACTTTAAGGGCAAAGAGCTGGGGGTGATCAAAGCCATGCAAGCCCTGGCGAGCCACCAACAAGGCAGCATACCTGTGTGCAAACCCAAAGCCCTGCCACTGAGTTGAGGAAGGGCTGCTCGTGGTCACAATCAACACTAACTTGCCATCGCTGACAGCACAGCGTCACCTGAGTGCTTCGCAGCTGAGCTTGACTACTACCACGCAGCGCCTGTCTTCGGGCCTGCGTGTCAACAGCGCCAAGGACGACGCT
This sequence comes from Comamonas sp. HJ-2, assembly GCF_053615495.1. Lineage (NCBI taxonomy): Bacteria > Pseudomonadati > Pseudomonadota > Betaproteobacteria > Burkholderiales > Comamonadaceae > Comamonas > Comamonas sp. HJ-2. The sequence continues at coordinate 15,960 of NZ_JBSIFD010000035.1, forward strand.
GCAGGCTTGGCCATCAGCGAGCGCATGAACACCCAGGTGCGTGGGATGGCAGTAGCCAGCCGCAATGCCAACGACGGAATCTCTCTATCCCAGGTGGCCGAAGGTGCGATGCAAAAGCTCACAGACATTTTGCAGCGCAGTCGCGAACTGGCTGTGCAAGCGGCCAACGCAACCAATTCCAACAGCGACCGCCAAGCTTTGGACACTGAGCGAGCGCAGCTGCTGCAGGAGTTTGCGCGAATCGCCAGCACCAGCAATTTCAATGGGCAAAAGCTGATTGACGGCAGCTTTATGGCGCAGAGCTTTCAGGTAGGTGCCAATGCCGGTGAAGTGATCGGCGTGAACTTGCCTTCACTGCAAGCGCCGAACCTTGGTGCGTATGGCTGGCCGCTGCAGCAAAGCCCCACCACCAACAGCTATGCCATCACCCGAGGTAACGACGAAATGGTGCCCGCTGGCGACTTGGTGCTGCGCGACAAGCCAATTGCTATTGAGCGCAACGAAAGCATGGCTTCGATTGCACAGAAGATCAACGATGCCGGGTTTGATCCCAAGATTTATGCACAGGCCAGCACCAGTGCTGTGCTTTCATTCAACAAGTCACTTCCACCCTCAACACCGCCTGTGGCTGTCACGGTGAAGCTGATCGCAGGCGATGACTTGTCCAATGCGCAGTCGGTTTCCTTCACCTGGGATCATGCCAACCCTGATATCGCCAGCATCAAGCAGGCGATTAACGCGGTCAGTGGTCAAACCGGCGTCCGAGCGGAAGATGGGCCTTACGCAGATGACGTGCGCCTGGTCAATGACGCAGGAGAAACGATCCGGGTACTCAACGATTCAGCACCAGGCGTAAGCATGTTCATTCGTGACAACATAGGTGCAGGCAATGGGTGGACCAATGGTGTGACAGTGCCAGGTGCCAATGGTGCGGGCGTCTTGGGCGCAGGTGCCCATGACATTAAAGTGCAGGGCAATTTGGCGTTGATGTCCGAAGACTCCTTCGCTATGGATGGAGGGGATTACGACTTGGACGGCGATCCCACTGGGCCATTTCCATCCATGCAGTGGACAGTGCAAAAGTTCAAGCTGACAGATGCACGCTTGGATACGGCGGAGCACGCCAGGCAAGCCCTGATCATCTACGACGCAGCCCTCAGGCAAGTGACCAGCGCTCGTGCTGACGTGGGCGCGGTGCAGTCGCGCTTTGAATCAGTCATTGCCAATATCGACATCGCTGCAGAAAACATGGCGGCATCGCGTAGCCGCATTGTGGATGCTGACTATGCAGTGGAAACCGCCAAGCTGGCTCAGCAGCAAATCCTGCAGGATGCCGGTACCGCCATGCTGGCCCAGGCGCATTCGGTCGTGGCTGAGCAAGCGTTAGCGTTACTCAAAGATGTGTAGGTTTAAATGGTGGCTTGCACCGCATCACAGGTCTGACGGCGGGTTTGATGGTTCATTTGGCGTTGTAGATAGCGCTATCGGCTGCCGGTACTCAACTTCAGCTTCGATGCAATCGAGGGGCGTGCTCAAGCGACACATGCTGTCGCGATCGACTTCTAAAGTTTGAGCTCCCTTCAGCTTTTTGTATTGGATGAGCCTCCATGCCAGTTAGCGATACTGTGATAAGAGACCTCTACGCACGATTAAAAGGATTGCAGGTGCGTGAGTGCGAACTGGATCTTCAGTTGTCCCAAGAAATATCAACAGCACTTGCGCACTTCGGCCCCAGTATCCTGACACTTGATGGCGCAGACCCTCTGGATGGGGATTTCATCGCTTTGTACTACCAGTTAGCACTGCGTCGCATCGGGCAGTTCAAGCAAAGAATTTCAGAACGTACTTCTTGTTTGAATAGCTCCAAGGCTGTGCAAGACACGTTGCGCCTAATGGGTGTGCGTACAGCATTGCAATGCGATTTAGGTGGTGCGCTCAGCACTAATAACGCTTGCAAAAAAGAGGCGTTGGCGAAGCAGATCAGTATGGCATTGCTTCATTTGATGGTTTGCAGCAACTCGCTGCAGCATCAGCTGACTGAGCTAGTTAGCGCCTTAGAGGCATGGATGAATGCCAAAGCTGTGAGTGCTGAACAGGTAGTGAGTCACAACCAACTTGATTCACACAAGCCAGCTTGGCGTATTGAAATTCTGGGTGCGACACAACCTGTCTCAAAAGCCACTTATAGTTACATTCATTGAATTACTTCCCTGCTCTTGAATGTCTGCTTCAACCTCGGCTAGCTCAGCATCAAAAGGCGAAAAACTTGCACAGCGCTTGTCTCAAATTCTTGCGCGCCTGCACCAAGGTGATGCAGTTGACAAGCACCAACTTGCACAAGATTTTCAAGTGGATGTGCGCACCATTGAACGCGACCTTGGCGAGCGTCTGTGCGGGATCGTTGAGCGAAGTGCCGATGGTCAGTGGCAGCTGACGCGCACAGCGAGAAGCAGTATTCCAGCCAAGCACCTGCATGGCTATGCACGTATGTCGGGGACGGAGCACTTGTTTCCGGATAGCAGCTTGCGCTACCTGTTGGAACAACTTCATACCCCGGAACAGCAGCGCACAACGCATGTGCAGGCCATCGCACATGAAGACTTGCGTCCGCGTACGCAAGAGTTTGTGCAACTCCAAACTGCCATCGAGAAAAAACATCCATGCAGTTTTAGCTACAAGCGCAAACAGCGCAACGTTCAGCCGTACAAGCTCATCCACAAAAACGGCGTGTGGTACCTAGCAGCGGAAGAAGGTGCAAAGCTGAAAAACTTCAGCGTTGCGCTGATAGAGGGATTACATGTGGATGAAAGCAGCCACTTCTTTCCGAAGCGTGCGCACCAGGATTACATCGATGCCAAAGACGACGTTTGGTTTACTGAAGACACTACGGAAGTCCTGCTTCGTGTAGCCCCAGAAGCAGCACATTACTTTATTCGCCGTCCGTTGCTGCCTCAACAGCAGCAACGACAAGATCGTGACGGTTCGTTGCTAGTCACCACGCATATCAATCACATCGACCAACTGCTGCCCGTTGTGCGGTATTGGCTGCCACATGTGCGGATTGTTCAACCTGTTGAGTGGCAGAAGGAGTTGACGGCGGGGCTGCAGCAGGCGCTGAAAAAGTGGGATGTGGCAACCATGGAGTCATCGACATGAAGGGCGGTGGCTTCCTGATACTACTTTTTCTGCTGATTTGCTTCTTGTGGGGTGTGACTTCCGTCATTGGGGGCATCAGCCGAATATTTTCGCCAAATAGCGACCGCAATCCGCATATCGGGAAAAGAGTAGTCAGGCGGGAGCTGTTACCTGAGGCTCCTGTGCAAGAAGTCACCGCTAGCAACGCAAGAGCGACCTCGGAAAAAAATTTAGACCGCACCTTAGCTCAGCTTGAAAAAATCAACAAGCTACGCAATGAGGGTGCGCTGACCGAGGAGGAGTTTTTGCAAATCAAGGTGAAGTTGATTCAGGAAAGTCAAAGCGACTAATAAATCACTTGAATAAAACGAAAAATCTATGTCTTTAGACAGTGAAATCGCGCATACATGCCTCTGACGAAGAGTCGGAGGCTACTGCTTTCTGATGGCTCCTCCAAGCTCCAAGCTGGATAAATGCTGTGCCAGACTTTGAACGAATTCTCAACCAAAACCACACAATGAACGCACCTGAAGATCTCAACCGCCTATATGCCAATGTTTCAGACAACATCAGCAGCGCAATGGCAGACATTCTCTCGCTCAACGTCGAGCACAGCGATGGCAAGCGCGAAATCGGAAATATCACCGGTAAGCTCAGAGAGATCCAGATGCGTTTCGACCGTGAATTGCAGGAGCTGGAAGCCCATGCCGAGTGGGACACATTCACCCTAGCATTTTTCGGCGAGACCAATGCAGGAAAAAGCACAATCATCGAATCACTTCGCATCCTCTTCAAGGAGGAGTCCCGTCAGGCACTGCTGAAACAGCATGCCGATGATTTAGAGCAATTCTCTCAGGCTCTTAACGCTCACCTTGAACATGTTCGCGAAGGACTTCATGCCTTGTACAAGGAATACACGGACGAGCTGACCTCCATCAGCCAAAGCACCAATCGACTTACGCGAATCGCTCAACAAGAAGCCCAAGAGCGAAACGCAATTGCCAAAGCCGAAGCCGACGCTAGAACCCTACTCGACAAGCAAGAAGCTCGGGCCCGCCTTGAGATGCAACAGCAGGAAGCGGCACACCGCCAGCAACTCGCTGAACAGGAATCAAACGCTCGCCTTGCCGAGGAAAGGAAAGAAGCTGCACATCGCCAGCAACTCGCAGAACAGGAGTCTAGTGCTCGACTCCTCGAGGAGCGGCAAGAAGCCCAAGCACGCCTTGAGGTGCAGCAGCAGGAAGCTGCAGACCGCCAGCAACTCGCGGAACAGGAGTCTAATGCTCGACTCGCCGAGGAACGGAAAGAAGCATCACAGCGCTTAAAAATTGAGCAAGCAAATGCACTCTCGCGCTTTAAGGTACGTGTTGCACTGGTCAGCATTGGTGGGATCTTGATCGGCGCAACGTCTGCAGTTGCCTTGCTTAAATTAGCGGGAGCCTAAGATGAGCAGCCATGAACTCGATGCACTGTTCGAGGAAGCTACGTCAGTTCCCTCAACACTTGTACCTGCTATCAAGCCTGCCTTTCAGCGCATTGAGACGCGCTCCTCCGTCCTTAATGCACTGCTTAATCATCAATTCACATCACTGTTCGACAAACTTTTGGCCTATGAAAGAAAAAAGGCCGAGATACACCGAGTAGACGGCTTGATCATCGGTACCGGTGAGGCTGACTTCACCAAGGGAAATACGCTTTATCCCCTGAATTACAACGGCAAGCGCTTTCAACTGATCGATGTGCCAGGCATCGAAGGCGACGAAAGCAAGTACGCGCCTATGGTCCGCAAAGCTGTTGCCAAGGCTCATCTGGTGTTCTATGTAAACGGCACCAACAAAAAACCAGAGAAGGCCACCGCGCAGAAAATCGGCGACTATCTGCGATGGGGCACCCAGGTCTGCCCCTTGATAAACGTGCGCGGCAATGCCGATGCCTATGAGTTCGAGGAAGACCGAAAGTCTCTAACAGCTCATAGCGGCCCCACCTCTGCCTTGCAGCAAACCGAGGAAGTACTGCGTGCGGTGTTAGGCGACAAAGCCCTGCAACCAGGCCATTGCGTTCAGGGACTGCTCGCATTTTCGGCGTTGGCTAGCGAAGCGCAAACCGGGCGTACCACGATCCATCCTTCTCGCAGTCAAGATTTGCTAATCCAGCAGCGTAACTACCAAAAGTACTTTTCCTCGCCTAAGGCGATGTATGAGTTCAGCCAAATCAAGCCAGTCGCCAAAGTACTGCATGACAAACTCTCGACCTTCCGAGAGGACATGATCGAGAGCAACAAGACCAAGGTACACGAGCTGCTTGCCGAAAACGCAGAAACCTTGGCAAAGCTATATGCCACTCACGAAGCATTTTTGGACAGAACCAAACCAGAGTTCGAGAAGTGTCACGAAGCGATCAAAGAAGCCCAGGAACGATTCGAGCGACTGGTCTTGGCAGGACGAAAGAATCTTTGGGACAAGCTTTTTAACAACCTAAAAGACGAGGCCGACGCGATCATAGAACGCCATTTTGGTGACAACGATGCCATTTCCAACAAGATTAATCGAGCGTTCAAAGTGCAACAGGAATCGCTCAAAGACAGTCTTCAGGGACAGTTTGAAGAGTACCTTAAAGACCTGCAGAAAGACTTGAAGCAGGCTATGCAGCGCCTTTTAGAGGACGTTGCACGAGTCGAATTCGAGCAGTTGCTTTATGACGTTGACACCGTGGACGTCAACTACAAGACACCTGAGTTAGGTCTTGGGTTGGAGTTTGGTGACTATGGCTGGATGGCTTTCAACATTGGCTCCTACGCTTTTGCAGGATTCGGTATTGGCTCCGCATTCCCCGTAATTGGCAACCTAATAGGCGCAGCTGTAGGTGCTTTGGTGGGCATCTTGGTCAGCCTGCTAAGCGTTTTCACCGGCAAGGAAAAGCGCATTCGCAAGGCGCAAGGGCAAGTGCAAGAAAAGATCGATGAAGCTTGGTCGGAAGCTCGTAAAGCCCTGCAAGAAGAACGCAAGACGCTGTTTACCCCCGTGCGCGAGCAGATTGACAAAACCGTTTCGGCTCGTGTGCAAGAGCTCGATGAGTCGCTCAAACGTCCTCTGAAGATCATCGAGCAGCAGCGGACATTGATGACCCGCACCAAAGAACAATTGGAGAACATGCCTTATGGAACAATTCAAGCAATTTAATGTCGAGAAGCAGGCTGCTCTCAAAGGATTAGAGCAACTGCGTGCAGCACTCAACGAGCTAGGTGAGATGGGCGCAGATGTCGATAACGAGCTACAGAAAATTGACTCTGCAGCAAAGGCGGTCGAATCCGACGTTCTGCGAATAGCTCTCCTCGGAGCCTTCTCCGACGGAAAGACCAGCGTCATTGCTGCTTGGCTGGGAAAGGTCATGGCAGATATGAAAATCGACATGGACGAGTCCTCAGACCGCTTGGCCATTTATTCTCCGGAAGGACTTCCAGAAAAATGCGAAATCGTTGACACGCCTGGACTGTTTGGCGACAAGGAAAAAACGGTCGATGGTGAGCAGGTGATGTATGAAAACCTGACTAAACGCTACATATCTGAGGCTCACTTGATTTTGTATGTGGTCGACGCAACCAACCCTCTCAAGGAAAGCCACAACGACATCGTGAAATGGGTGCTTAGGGACTTAAATAAGCTTTCCTCAACCGTTTTTGTGATCAACAAAATGGATGAGGTGACGGACCTTACTGAACAGGTGTTGTTCGATGCCCAAGCCACTATAAAAAGAGACAACCTGAAGGCGAAGCTACAACGCGTAGCTAACCTTAACTCCGAAGAAATGGCCCAACTGAATATCGTCTGCTTGGCATCCAATCCGAACGGGCGTGGCCTGGATTTCTGGTTTGGCAAGCCAGAGCACTATGAAAGCCGCTCACGGATCAACGAACTCAAAGCCATGACCACTAGGGTGCTGCGGAAAAATGTTCCAGCGGTGCTGATTGCAAAGACCGGCATGGATGTCGTGCGCGATGTTGTTGGACAGCACGTGGTTCGCGCTGAAGAGCAATTGGCACAACTGAAGGTGTTTGCTGAGCAGAATGCAGAGGAGTCTGCACGCATCAGCCAGGACATTGCTACTGGCCGCCGTGAAGTCAAACGACTAGCAGGCGAGCTCTTTGAGGAACTGCAGAATCTTGAGACAGGATTGCTGGGCAAGCTCCGCCCTCTAAGCTTGGAAAACATTCGTGATTTCCTCGAAGATGAACTAGGCTATACCGTGGATGGCGTAGGCTTCAAGCTAAACCTGAAGATCAAGAGTGCGATCGATCGTTCATTCGATCAGTCTTCCAAAGTGACCAGTCGAATCTCTCAGGATATCGGTCGTCAGCTCAACTCCAGCGAGAGCTTTCTCAATGCCATGGGCGATAGTGCACTGAAGTCCATGGGGGGCGCAGCCAAAGGTATTGCCAACCTGAGCCCCGACATCATCAAAGGTGCGGTGTTTGCAGCCCGTGATGCACTCAGCGCAGTGACGGGTGTCGCGATTAAGTTCAAGCCCTGGCAGGCAACCAAGATTGCCGGAGCCATTTCTAAATGGGCAGGGCCAGCAGGCGCAGCCATCACTCTTACCTCGGACCTACTCAGTGCATACAAAGCACATGAATTGGAACAGGAGTTAAAGGATGCGAAGGAATCTATTGCCGAGGTAATTAAAAGTGCCTTCAAAGATATCTACGACATTATTGGCGATGACGAAAAATTGCTTGAGTTCTTTGCGCCACAACTCAAGGCGTTTGAAAAGATAGTCGAAACTGTGGAGGAGCGCTCAAGATTCATCAGTACGAACCAAGCTAAGCTTCAAGGTGTAAAAGCAAAGTTGAATGCGCTGATGTTAGCTCCTGCTCAGCTTGAGGCAATGGCTTAAAAGATAAGCGGCTCAAAGCTCACTCGACACTATTCGGGCAGTGTGTTTTGCTTGGTGGCAACGATGTGTTGTGCAAAACAAGGAAGCACGATGTCGGAGCGCAGATACTTGCGAGTGGTATTGCGGGAAAGCCCAGTTTTGCTGGGCGATTTCTACCACCGTGTCGTAGATTGATCAACTTCTGCTGTGCAGCGATTGCTGCCTGTCGAGTTCACAACATGAATGACTGCTCTTTCCAAAACAGCAGTCATTCACAATAAATAAAAATTAGTTCACTCAAACAACTTTCTCTATGGGAGATTCAAGTCGATTCAGCTTTGGAGACTGGCAACTATTCATATGAATAGACCCTAGACCACCAGCGGCCGCGCCTAGTAGACTAAGGCAGCATTTTGTTGCAAAAAGCCTGCGGGCCAATTTAGGGGGACTGAATCGGTGATCAATCAGGTAGACATAGCTAGCTTTGGTAGCTTCCAAGGTTTGGACTGGAAAAAAACGGTCAAGGACAGTGGCAAGACGACCCAGTATTTCAAGCGCCTCAACGTGCTTTACGGGCGTAACTACTCTGGCAAGACCACCCTTTCGCGAATCTTCCGCTCGCTGGAGACTCGCAAACTTCCCCTCAACTATGTCGGTTCGGCCTTCACCCTGACTGGCGACGAAGGTGCTGTCACCCATACAGGTTTGCTGGCACACAACTACGACGTGCGTGTCTACAACCGCGACTTCGTAACCGACAACCTCAGCTTCCTGGTTAATCAGGACGCCGGTGGCGAGATTAAGACCTTTGCCATCGTCGGTGAGCAGAACAAAGAGATTGACGACGCCATCGCTGCGATTGAAGCCAAGCTTGGTAGCGTGGAAGGCAAGGCAGGGCTCCGGTTTGATCTGGAAGCAAAAAGGAAAGAGCGCGACAGCACCAAGTCTGCCCACACTACTGCGTCCAATGGGTTGGACGACAAGCTGCGCTCACATGCCGCAGAGAAAATCAAGAAGAACCCGAACTTCCGCAGCCCCGTCTATAACATCGAGCACATCAGGCGTGACATCGCCACGACCAGCAAGCCAGGCTTCGTCGCTCTCACGACCGAAGAACAAGCAGGTCGGATCAAGCTGCTCAAGCAGGAAGCGCTACCCGACATCACAGACACCCTGGTTGTCGCTCTCAAGCTGGAGTCCTTGACTGCGACTGCTGAACCGTTGCTGTCCAAGACGATCACACCAACCAAGGCCATTGAAGAACTGCTCAAAGACAGCGCCTTGCAACTTTGGGTCAAGCAGGGTATGGGGCACCACCGCGCGAAGCGCGATACATGTGCCTTCTGCCGACAGGATCTGCCCCACGACATTTGGCAGGTACTTGATGAACATTTCAGCAAGGAGTCTGGCGATCTGGAAACGTCCTTGGATGCTGCTATCACGTCAGTAACGGCCGAGATTGGCACCATCGCGGGACTCAACACTTTCACGGGCGCACAGTTCTACCCTGACGAGCGCACAGCGTTTGAAGCCAGCAGCAAAGCCCTGACTCAAGCGCTAGCAGTCTACAAGAAAGATCTGGAGGAACTGAAGAAGTCGCTTGAGACTCGGAAGAACAACCTGTTTCAGCCCACGGCCCTCAAGACTCCTTCCTATGACGCCAATGAAATCGCGAAGCACGTTGCCGACATAAATGCTTTGATCGGCACGAGCAACAGCAAGACTGCCACGTTAGAAAAACACAAAACCAGTGCCAGAGAGGCACTTCGCCTGGCTGATGTGTTCGCCTTTGCTGAGGCCATAACCTATGACAAGGAGCTTGGCCGGATTGCCACACTTAAGGCCACCGCTGACACCGCAAGCACGGCCTGCACCGATGCAGAAAAAGAAATTCGTGACGCCGAGGCTGAGATCCAGACATTGAGGGCAAAACAGAAGGATGAGCGCAAGGGGGCGGAACGAGTCAATACCCTGCTCAACAACTTCTTCGGCCATGACGGAATCAAGCTGGAAGCGCGCGACGGTGCAGACAACGCGACCGTCAAGTTTGAGATCACCCGCAACGGCAAGTCGGCCTACAACCTCAGTGAAGGCGAATGCAGCCTCATCGCATTCTGCTACTTCATGGCCAAGCTTGAAGATCCAAAGAGCAAAGGCAAAGAATTAATCATTTACATTGACGATCCAATTTCAAGCTTGGATGGCAATCACATCTTCTTCATGTTCAGTTTGATTGAAAGCTTGATCACCAAGCCAGTGAAGAAGCCAGACGGCTCAAATTCGTATCGCTACAAGCAACTGTTTATCTCCACGCACAATTTGGACTTTCTGAAGTATCTTAAGAAGCTCTCCCTGCCACCAGAAAAAAACCATGGAGGCAGCCAGCACTTCTTGATCGAGAGAAACGGTGGTGCCAGTGCTATTTCGTTAATGCCATCCTATCTCAGAGAACATATCACCGAATTCAACTACCTATTCCATCAGATCTATAAATGCCGCAATGATCAATACGCTAAGGTTTCACATGAGCCTTTTTATTCATTCGGCAACAATCTGCGCAAATTCCTAGAGACATTCTTGTTCTTCAAGTTTCCATACCAAGACGACAAGAACGACTCCTTTGAGCGAATCAAGAAATTCTTTGGAGAAGAGGAAAACACAGCCATTACGCTCGTCAATCGTCTCAACAACGAGCTCTCACACCTAGAGGCGGTTCCAGACAGAGGCTTCAAGCCTGTTGAAATTCCTGAGATAGCCAAAGTTGCCAACTATGTCTTGGAAAAGATCTATGTCTCCGACAAGGTTCAATACAACTCTCTCTTGAAGAGTATTGGCGAGCCTGAGCGAGTGGATTAATTTTCGCAATGCGGCAACTTGAAAACAAAGCACCCGTTAGGGTGCTTTGTTATTTCACAGTGAATCGACCAGCTATTCCTAGCTAGGCTAGCCTCAGCCCAATCACTGCCCTGAGCATCAACAGTCATTGGTCGTTCGGTCTTGACCGACTGCAACCAGCCTGAAGTTGCTATTTAGCCTATTTGTCACTGGTTCAGCTTAACTTTTAAATATCCATTTATATATATCAAATATATTTGATATTCAAATGTTGGCATTGTTTAAAATGAGCTTACGCTTGTGTTGCACAGCGTAATCGGCCGCTCGATCATTGATCGATCTGTTTCTCTCGCTCGATGTCCTGAGCTTCCCCCGTTTTGTGCATCTGATTTGATCAGGTAGCTTGCTCGTGCATGCGTTTTGAACGCTTGTGCGGCGTAGCCATGCCTGTCAATTTGAGGTCATGACCCTTGGGGGAAGTGTTGGGCAGTACAGGGCACTTCTTTCTCACTTTTCCCTTTTGGAGTTTTCTATGACTGATACAGGTCAGGCCGCCGCATGCCCGAACGATTCTTCTCCTGCTGCTCATGACAAGGCTGCTGCAGGTACGCCCTTGTTTGCCCTGGGCCAAGTACTGGCCACACCTGGGGCATTGGAGCTTCTGGAAACCCATCAACTGACAGCACTGCCGTTTGTGCTGCGCCATGTGTCGGGTGATTGGGGCGATATCTGTACCGAAGATCGGCAAAGTAATGCTGAGGCTTTGCAGTACGGCTACAGGCTGATGTCGGTGTATGTGATTTCCAAGGCAGAACGCTTATGGATCATCACGGAGGCTGACCGCAGTTGCACCACGCTGTTGTTGCCCGAGGAGTACTGATGCTGGGGCGGCGCTTTGTGCTGCACTTGCAGCTGAGTGTGGGCCGCTCAGGTGCAATGGCCCATCAAAACAAGCTGCTGCTGCGCCAGGGCGAAAACGACATGGCTTGCGGGCACCACTGCGTGTTGATGGCTTTGATGCTGTTGGGCCAGGTGTCACGCGATGCCCTGTATGAAAGCGACCTTGATGCACGGCTGATGGAAGTGAGTGCCATGGGCCAAGCTCTGTACTTCAGCGGCTGTAGCAGCGCAGCCATCAAAGAGCAGTTTGCACCGTTTTCTGAGCAACTGCTGTGCCGCCAGCTGCGTCGCAATGTTGAGGCCCGCACAGTGGCTGCACTGGAATCAGACCATGTGTGCCTGGTGCGCTTCACTTCGCCCAGCTACAGTCATTGGGTGCTGGCAGTGGGTGTGATGTATGCCGATGGCAAACCACATTCTTTGCTGGTGCTTGACCCCTTGATGGATGGAGTGCCGCTCACTCCTTGGAATGCCTTGCTGGAGCATTGGGGCAGCAAAAAGCTGCGCAACACCAACGCCCGCTGGTCAGAAAAAGCCACCTTGGACAAGGTGGTGCAAGTCGGTTTACGCAGCCGCCGTGGCACGGCCATTGCGCTGGCTTGAGTTTCAGTTTCTCGCTCTCTTTCTTCTGATTTCCCTTGTGCACGTTGTGCGCCTGGTGCTTGGCTTTGGAGGCTGCACTCAGGTGCCGTTGCGGCGTGCCTGTTTTGAAAGTTTGACCATGCACCCTTATCACCTGAGGTGGTACCGCTACCGGCGTTTGCTGGCGGCGGTGATGACGTTGCCTGCACTGGATACCTCAACGCCTGTTCCGCATGAATTCAGTGGGCAGTGGCCGTGCTGCTTCAATGGCTGTGCCGAGGCTGGGCGTTATGTGCATGCCTCAAGGCCATCCATGGAGCCGCAATCAGCCATGGTGCTGGAATTGGCTGATGCGGCTTTGCAGGGGGTTGAGCCAATCAGCCAGCGCACCGCTGCATGGCAGGCATTTGCACGGTGTGCCGTGCCCCAGTTGGGTTTGGGCAGCTTGGCGCGGCTGGTGGCACTGCTGCAGCAATACGGGCCTGATGAAGATGCTGAGTTGGCCGTATTACTGTGGCAAGGTGAAATCACCCAACCTGTAGCTGCACTCAAGGCCGTGCAGCGTTTGCGCCGCCTGGTCGCATTCTTGCAAAGCCAGGACATCACGGATGCAGCCAACTGGCTGCAGTGGTGGGATTCGGCAGATGCGCAAGCGGTTGTGTACGGTGCACCGCATCAAGCGCCAGACACGATCAACGCTTTGTTGTGGCACTTGGACAGCGGGCGCTGTGATGTACCTTGGGTGCTGACGTTTGCAAGGCGGGTGCTCGGTCAGGCTCCTGCGCATGGTCACGTCATGTTGGCTATTCAAGAAATGGCCGAAGCCATGAACCTGAGTGCCAAAGTTTTGGCCAGGCGCATTGCGTGGCATGAACGGCTGTTTCAAGCATTGGGCGATGTGCCAGACCTACGGCTGGCGTGGTGGCGGCGCATAAAGCGCACTTTGCAAGCCCAACTGACCAACGCTATATCAGCCAAACTGCAAGTGCAGGGAGTCAAAGAGCCTTTGCCGCTGTCGTTGGCCGTGCACCTGCGCCAGGGGCAACCCATGCTGACGATTCAGCTGCCCCGTGCATTTGGTGCTGCACCAGCATGGCCCAACTTGACCATGGTGCAGCTACGGCAAGAGGGCTGGGGGACTGGGCTGGGGCTACGCTTGCTGCTGCAAGGTGAAGGCGTGTTGCCAGCTCAGCTGCAGCTGGATATCGCCAAACGCTGGAAAGCGGCGCAACTGCAGCAGCCCGTGTTTGAGCGGATCAGTGCCACCAAGTGGGAAATCAGCTGCTGTTGGTGCGATGGGCTGTGGAAGCCTTCAAACCTTGATCAGGCGGAGGCTACAACTTGGGCCATCGACACGGCGCTGCAAGTGATGGAATATGTGCAGTTGCTCAGGGGGTTGCTAGCTTGGAAAGCTACGGCTGCAACGGTGTTGTCGCGCTAGCTTGTATCGGTTTCGCTCAACGTCCAGTAACGCCCAGAGACAACCAGTTGCTTTGACGGTAAAAGTGACGGTATGGTCTTTTCTAGTAAGGCCAAATCATATGCAACAACGTGTAGCTTCGTTCAATAGCGACTTGATTTCCGATCGGTTGACAATTGAGTGGGAATAAAGAGCTGTCGTGAACTGACACGCAAGCTTTAGACTTTTTCTCATGCAAGCCCGCGATATCGCGGGCTTTTTTCATTTCTATCTAGCTCTATCTGGAACTAGCCGGCCTTACGAAGTCGGCGGGTTTCGGTGGCACTTTGCATGGCACCGAGCGTCACCCATAGCATCCGCCTCGTCGATACCAGGATCCGCTCTCTCAAGTCGACTGACCAATCTACAAAGTCACAGATCGAGATGGCCTCTATGTGGCCGCAACCACAGGTCGAGCAATAAGCTTCCGCTATAACTATAGGATCAACGGCCACCAGGAAGCGCTCACAATCGGCGCGTATGGTATCGGCGGAATACCGCTCGCTGAAGCTTGTGAAAAGCAGTTGGCAGCGAAGAAATCGCACCCTCTCCAAAGAGGAAACCAGTTAACAGCTTACTAGAGCTGCCGTTCAGGTATCGGCGGCAGCGGTCACAGGCTTGCAGAAGTTCAGCGGCTGCAATCAGCCTGCAGCAGTCGTTCGGAGGTGCAATGCAACTTTCCGCTACTGGCCAAGAGTTCCATTTCACTCATGTCCCCAAAAACAGTCACTGGATGACTTGCCGTTCACATCGAGTACCTGCTCTGGGGACTCATGTTGACCTCACGCTCCCGGCCAATAGCAGTCGATCAGAGACCTTTCCAAGCCGACCGGCTCTCAATACTTCAAGCTCACCAGCTGACTTGCAGGCGAAGCTGGATTTAAACGCAATCAAACCGCTTACAAAAGAGCCTCTTTCAGTCGCAAAGTGCTAATTAACCGACCTTTGGGTACTTATGCCAGAAGGGAAGGATACGGGCGCTTATCGCAATGCGGCTATCGCCGCCTGCAGGCGCTTCGGGCGCAAACGATGCAAGAGCCAGAGTGGGTATCACCGATGCAGCCTGGTGGAGACCAAAAGCCACTGCATCAAGCGACTCGGTGAACAGGTGATGTCACGTACGCTCGAGCGGCAGGTCAAAGAGCTTCATATCCGAGCCGCTATTTTCAATCGGTTCACTGAGCTGGGCTGCCCGCAAGCGGTGGCTGTGGCATAGCCACGTCTGGGGTCAGGGGTAGTCTGGCCCGGTGCTGATTTATGCAACAACACCATGCACCTAGAGACATGTCTAGTTATAAGATACATAATTAATGAATCTTATGTGCGGTAACGACAGCGAAAGGAATTGTGCAATGAGGATTCATGAGCTTTGCACTGAAGAGGAAGTCGTCAGCTTGGTGCACTCCTTCTATGCGCGAATACGCCAGGACGAGGTGCTCGGCCCCATCTTCGATGCACGTATAGCGGACTGGGACCATCATCTGACCAAGCTGGTGGATTTCTGGTCGGCCATTTTGCGACGCACAGCACGCTTTTCAGGGGCCCCTATGCCCAAGCATGCTGCGCTACCGGGTCTAAGCCTGGAGCTGTTTGAGCGCTGGCTGGGCCTGTTCGAGATCACGCTGGCCGAGCAACCCAACCGCGCAATGGCCGATCAAGCGTGGCAGGCGGCGCGCCGTATTGCACAGAGCCTGTGGTCGGGCTACCAGATGAGCCGTGATCCCAAGGCACTACCGGCGGTGGTGAGCCATGTCTGAGCTGCTGCAGATCGAGGAACCGATGGGGTCTGCGCCCCAACCCAAGGCTCCTGCACCCCAGTGGAAAGCCTTACTGGAGCTTGGCTTCAGGCCCTTGTACATGGCCGGCTGTCTGTGGGCTGCGGTGTCGGTCGCGTTGTGGGTGTTCGCGCCACAGTGGCTTGCGGGGCGTTTGGGCGGCGTGCAGTGGCATGCGCACGAGATGTTGTGGGCCTTTGTGGCGACGATTGCCGCGGGCTTTCTGCTCACGGCGGCTAGTAACTGGACTGGAAGCAACCCTATTCAGGGCCGGGCGCTGGGCGGGTTGTGCGTACTGTGGCTGCTGGCGCGCGTGGGTTTCCTGGTGGTGGGTGATACAGCTTTTGCTTTTGCCGTAGTGTGTGAACTGCTGTTTTTCGCCGCCGCTGCCGTAGTGCTGGGCCGGGTGATCTATGCAGCACGCAGCCGACGCAATTACGGCCTGCCGCTGCTGGTGTCAGGTCTGGGCGTGGCCGATGCACTCTTTCTGCGCTCGGTATGGCAAGGCAGCGACTACGCAACGCTGATGCATTACCTTTATACAGGGCTGCTGTGCATGGCTGTGATTGCACTACTGGTTGCGCGGCGCGTTATTCCATTCTTCGCAATGCGGGCGGTGACGGATCTGCAGATTCCCATGCATACGGCCAGCGGGCAGTGGCAACTCTGGGCTGGCGTGCTTGGCATTGTCTGCCTGTTGCTGGGATGGGTGTCGGGTATGGTGACCGCATTGGCTGTCACGGGACTAATCACCCTATGGCAGGTGCTGGCCTGGAAACCCTGGGCTGTGCGTCAGGTGCCGTTGCTGTGGATTCTGTATCTGGGTCATGCGGCCTTGGGCACGGGCCTGCTGGTGGCAGCGTTCCAGGCGAGCGGCTGGGTACTGCGCTTGGCCTGGCCGGTCCATGTGATCGGTGTGGCCGGCTTTGCGGTGCTGATAATCGGCATGGTGACACGTACGGCTTTGGGCCATCTGGGGCGACCATTGCGCGCCGATGGGAGCATCGTGGTCATGTATGTGCTGGTGCTTGCCGCCGCTTTGCTGCGCCTGCTGGCACTTCTGCCCGGGGTGCTCCCTCAAGCCGCGCTGCATGCCTCGGCGCTTGCATGGGTGCTGGCCTTTGCTTTGTACCTGTGGCGATTTGCGCCCTTGCTGATTCGGCCGCGCCTGCCACCAGCTGGACTCTCAGCGGCTCAACCCCCAGGACATGTCGCCAGCAAGTCCAGAAAATCTGTTTGAACGAGATCACTCAATGCGTCTAACCCTGATGACCGACTATGCGCTGCGGCTGCTCATGCATGTGGCCCAGCGGCCAGAGCGCCTGTGCACGATTTCCGAGGTTGCGCAGGCTTATAGCATTTCCGAGGCAAATCTGATGAAAGTGACGCATCAACTGGCCCTGCAGGGTTGGATCGAGACGGTACGTGGCAAGGGAGGCGGCATGCGCCTCGCCCGTGAACCTCAGCAAATCCATATCGGTACAGTGATACGTGGACTAGAGTCCGACTTCACGCTGGTGGAATGCTTTGGCAACGACAACCGGTGCACGCTGACCGGCAACTGCCGCCTCGCAGGCATGTTGCAGGGAGCTTTGCACAGCTTCATGGCGCATCTAGATGGCTTCACTCTTGCGGACCTGATACCGCCAACGTCTGTCAGCGCAGTGCCGTTGATTCCTGCCATACGACTGTCAAGAGAGAAGGCCCAGACATGAGCTATGGCCTGCTTATCACACTACACCTGCTGGCCGCCGTGGCGTTTGCAGGCACAGTGTTCTTCGAAGTCGTGCTGCTGGCCAATGTGCACAGCCGAGTGCCGCAACAGCACATGCTCCCCGTGGAGCAGGCGCTGGGGACACGCGCGACCGCCGTCATGCCCTGGGTGTTGCTAGTGCTGTATTTTGCGGGAGCAGGCTTGGCCTGGCAGCACCGCTCGGTACTGGCGCACCCATTGGCCAGCAGTACAGGCATGCTGATGGTGTTCAAGATTGCGCTGGCGCTTAGCGTGCTTGCGCACTTCGCCAGCGCCATGTGGTGGCGCCGCCAAGGACAACTTAATGGACGACGCTCGCACCGATTGCATCTGAGCGTGTTCTGCCATGTGCTGGTCATTGTCTTGCTGGCCAAGGCCATGTTCTATCTGCACTGGTAAGAGCCTGGCGAGGTATGTCAAGCGGCTGCATCCAAATGCGTCATGGCAGACTCCCCCTGATCAAGGGGGAAAGTCTGCCAGTTCAATATCCAAAGAACTCCTCACTACGCACATCGTCCTCATCAATGCCGGCTGATAACAGCAACTGCTGCATTGCCGCCACCATGGAAGGTGGGCCAGCAACATAAAAGATCGGATTAGCCAAGCCCTCAATGGCCTGCTGGAGCCACTCTTTATCAATCGTTTGTGTATCACCACTCCAATCCACGGCAGAGTGCGCCATATCCGTCATGGTGGCCTTGAGCCGGAATTTTGGATTCTTCTTTTCGAGAGTTTGAAGCTCAGAGAGAAACGCCGAATCTTCTGGACGACGATTGGAGTACAGCAGAAGCAAATCCTGCTGTGACTGCTGCATTGCAGCGTTTCGAAGCATGCTCATGAACGGCGTCACGCCAATCCCACCGGCGATGAGCACACCCGCTCGCGCCGTGTTTTTGTGCAAGGTAAGCGAACCAAATGGTCCATCGATATCCAACTCAGCACCTACGGGCAGAGCTACCAAAGCGCGTTTGTAAACACTGTCCCTCATACGCGTGGCAAACACCAATTCACTCTCGTGCGGCGCGCTGACGATGGAGAATGCGTGACATCGCTCCTCTTTGCTCTCCCCAGGGACCGCGCCCGGCAGCTGGATTTCAAACGCCTGTCCAGGGCGGAAATCAAACCCGGCCGGTTTGGCGAGATGGAATGCCATCGTGCCCTGTGCAACCTCTTCGCGTCCGAGGATTTTGCTGTGCTCTATGCCCATGATTCACTCCTTCGCAATCAATGGATCTACGCATTGGATGTATCCAATAGAGCAAATATTCCCGTCAATCGATACCCACCGTGAGAAACGGGTCGAATTGGGCGTTCTCATTGAACCGACCACCTCAGCCTGTTATGGCAGCGTTCGGCCAGAAGCAGCCCCGCTCAGCACGAGGCCGCGAATGGGAGGTCTAGGCTGGTCTAAGTCATTCACAGTCCAGTGCCTGAGCGGCAGCAAAGGCCAGCAAGAGCTGTCGAGCGCAGCCTGCTCTGAACGGCCGCTTCGCCCTCGGGACCGGCCGCTCGATTACGCGGGTTGCCACGCGCTGGCTCGAAGGACCGCTTCTGCGTGCCCCGACAGGCTCGTGTCGACCCTGAGCGGACTTTCGCTTCAGCACTTTACAGCTGTCATTCGCCGCGCAGGTGTACTTCTTGTAATAATTTTGCTCATGTGCCCGATCCGGCTTTTGTGCCGAAATGTTGATTTCCACCCAGAAGTGACCCACTAGCCCCCGGTTTTTCCATCTCAATCTGACCCACGCATTAACCCTAGCC
>NZ_JBSIFD010000036.1:0-33969 GCF_053615495.1 Comamonas sp. HJ-2
GATCCCTGCCCAAATCCATTAACCTTCAACCCCAGGACCCCAACCTAATCACTGGTACGGCTGAAGGGGGCAGGTCATGCGTAGCATGGGCCGATGCACCCTCTTTGACGTAAGCATATCGGGGCTGCGATGCACATGCAGAAAGTAATGCTGCGGCCCCTAAGGCGATGATTAAGGATTTCATGTCTCTGCTATTGCTCTTGAAGGCCCCTTCCGGGGATGAGCCTTAGAGATTACATCAACTCGTTCTTATTCAAATGTCAAAATAGTCTCACTCTTGATCGCCTGCTCATCGCCGGTTTCGGATGTTCAATCGCTGCGGTAGCTTTGAGCTTAGCCCGACTTCAAATCTAGATGAAGAGTACCCTTTTCACTGCTGCGCGCCAAGCTGCGTAAGCACTTCCCATAGTCCTCAGCAACCTTAGCATTTCGTTTGCCAGAGGATCATATTTGTCACCATCCTCCCACCGCCCAGCTCGATCAACGTTCCATTGAGGTGCCAAACAGAGCCTGAAGTTTTGCTCTCTCTGATGATACGGGTATGCGTCAAAATGTTCGTTCTGAAATCTTAAGTAGTTGTCAATATCCTCTACTAATTTTTTTGTCGCACTTGAAATTTCTGGTGATAAAAATTTGTTGCCAGCCTCTTTGTTAGCATTTACGAATGCTTCCAGGGTAGTAACTTGATTCCAATAGATTGCGTGATCAGTAGCAGTATTTACAATAATATTGTGCAAGTATTGCTCTTTTAATCCCGGCTCCAATTTCTGGTAGAGCTTTCTATCATGCTCCAAAAGCAGATCTTGTTGCTCCTTCCTTTCTTGCCTGTTTGCCTTCTCGTTGTAGGCACCGATGATGTTCAGGATGATGTTGTAGATCAGTGCTATGAGACATAGCATGAATCCCCAGAAAACGTCTTTCTCGCCGGTGACGGTAAAGTCAAACTGTTTTTTCAGTACGTGATTAACAAAGTCCTCTAGCAAACTAGAGGACATGAGCGAAATGCCAAAGAAAATCAAAACCCATGTGACTTTATTATGAAAGCTCGGTTTTATTACACGATATATCTTCAAGCCAATATCTAGGAATCTATTTAACTTATCTTCATTCATTTTTATATAAATATCAGATCAAATACAGTTGACGACAAAATTTTTGCCTACCCCTCAGGCCAGGGAAGCTGCATGGTCACGTCACACATGCCTCTCAAGCTAATATTCTGCCTGAGCTGGACGTGAAATCACTGCCAGCGAGGCAGAAGGTAAACCGCTTCTCTAGCGGAACATTCTGTGAGGTAATCCTATTTGCATGAGCACAACTTGAAGGATTTGTGATGGAAATCTCAATTTTTAAAGAGCCCGTAGATGACCTGTTGGAAGTCAAAGTGAGTCTTTATGAGTTCACTGACAAAAAAGGTAAAACTGTCGATGTCTCCGTTTGGGTGAAGTACCAAGATTCCCGATCAGCAATGGAGGCAGAGGCGAGACAAAATGCGTTGGTACAACTGAAGCGCGCGATCACTGCTCTGGAGGGCGGCGAAGTCTAGGCCGCACGTTCGATGCACAAATGGGCCGCAATGGCCCTTTGTTTTTCTTTGGTGGCGGCAGATCAAATTCACTCGACCTGCACCATTGGTGGGTATGGAGATCTTCTGGCCTCTTCGCCACTCCCGGCGAACTTGCATTTTGGCAACCCCGCGTAAGCTCAATCAAAACGCCGTGAACACGAGTGCCATATGACCACCGCCCAAAACTGCTTTGTCGCCAACCTGCCCCCCGAGCACCAGGAGATGTATGCCCTCATCCATCCTCTGCCTGATGCGGCATACACCATGGACTGCGCCATCGCTTCGATTGAAAAGACCTTGGCCACCATTGAGCGAGACTGCACAGATGCGCCTACCGGCTGCTTTGAGCTGGAGCCGGACTTTCAGCGTGGCCATGTTTGGACCCAGGACCAGCAAATTGCCTATGTGGAAGCGATTTTTCGCAAGACCGCTCCCAACCGGATCATGTTCAACTGCCCCGGCTGGACACGCGAGTCCACCACGGCTGGCGACATCAACGACAACGAATTCCAGTGCATCGACGGCCTGCAACGCCTGACCGCATGCCGGAAGTTTATGGCTGGTGAGTTCGCAGTGTTCGGAAAATACAAGGCCCAGGATCTCAGGGGCACCCCCTTTGACCCACGTCGCTTCACGCTTCAGTTCTGCATCTACGAATTCAATTCGCGTGCCGATCTGCTCAACCACTATCTGAGAATCAATTCTGGTGGTTCGGTCCACACCCCAGAAGAGCTGGACCGCGTTCGCGCTCTGCTGGCGCTGGCCGCATGAGAGCCGCAACTCGCAATGTAGGCTGGCCGAGCCATTCAGAATTGACCAACACCTGTCCTTTTTTTTCGTATGTGGCAAACTATGAACATGGCAAAAGCACACACTTCCACCAAAACGAAAGCGGGCACAAGCCGCGCTGGCGGTAGCGTGGTGGTTCAATCCGCTGAAAAGGCTCACAAAGCTGATGTCGTCGCGCGCAGTTTCGAGAAGAAAATGGCTGCCGCGCGCAAAGCATCCGTGAACAGTCACCTGGGTTTTGTTGTGCCCAAGTTGACGGGCCAAGAGGCACTGCACTTCATGCGCAGCGTTGGCGGATTTGCTCTGTCTCACGCGAAGACTTCCAAGTCCAAAAACTGATGGGTCAGATCCTTATTGCGTATCACGGTTGTGACGCAACGGTGAGGGATTCTCTGGTCGCTAGGCGAAAGAATCCCTTACCCTCGGCCAATCCCTATGACTGGCTCTACGATGGGATGTACTTTTTCGAAGGCGACTCGGCTCGCGCCTTGAAACTTGCTACAGCATCCAGCACGCGGCCTCAACACAAGCTCACTCGCAACCCCATAGCTACGCCTGCTGTAGTTGGGGCAATTATTGAGATTGATCGGCTGTTTGACCTAACCACACAAAGCGGTATCGAGAACTTCTCTCTTGCGGCGGAAATCATGGTCAAGGCCTATGAAGTCGATGGAGAAGTTCCTCCCAAAAATAAGCCCTCCTTTGAGGGCGACACTGAGAATCTTCACAGGGCCTTTGACCGAGAAGTGTGCAAGATGGTTCATGCCTTGCGCAGGCATGCGAATACCAAGGCGATTGCCCTGGCCGCGCAGATTTCTCAATCGCTCGGGTTGAATGTGAGCGGTTCACCTCTGTTGACCACTGCACAGATGAAGCAACTGGAAGAAGCCACACTTCAGATAGTCAACACTGCACCATTTCAAGCTTCGCGGGGTGCGTTTGAACAAGGCAAGCAAGTTGACCCATCGAGCGCGATCTTCGATGACACACACCTCCAGCTCGCGGTCCACGATCTTTCTTGCATCAAGGGCTGGTTCCTGTGTCCTGGTGACAAGCTTCTAACCCCGGATGAGTACCGCGCTGCTGAGGATGCGATGAACGCGGCCAAAGCGCAACGCACAGCCCAGAAACCTCGAAAACGTGCCCCCTGAGAGATCCATGCGTTCCATTCTTACTTTTGCTCTCGCCCTCTTCGTCTTCTACACAGGCCTCAACCTCGCAGCGCGGCTGCAGGTCCACGAGCAGGCCAAGCTTATCGATAAGAGCGGCCAAGTCTTTGAGGGCCGCATGAGCCGCGATATCCTGACTGGGGACTACCGAATCGACTCTCCGTCGAGCGTTGGCGAGGTCAGGATCATCCCGAAAGAACAAATTGGCGGACTGGTCTATGTTGAGAGCGATGGCTTGCCCTGGCAGTCCACGGTCACTATGTACGGAACAATCGTTTTGATGCTGTTGCTCTTCGGTTATGACATTTTCAGGAGCATGCGCAAGAGCGAGCGCCCTACTGCTCGGGCCTAGAACTAGGCGCTCCCTTCCCGAACGACCTGCCCATGGCAGGTTTTTTTACGCTCTCGCTGTCTCTGGCTGCGCTTTACATCAGGGAAGGGAAGCCGTTTCCAAGCTACAGTCATCTGTAAGACTCGCAACAAACACAAACTATAGGGGCCAATATGTCAGATCAAACAGGGAACACATCGCCTGCGAAGGTTATGGATGATCCGAAACACCACTTACACCACTGGCGCAAAGAATTCGCTCATATTTTCACTGTCGATGAGCTGCGCAAATTGGTCAGCACACCTGATCTGCTATCCGCTCTTGAGCTTGTCTACGACATTGATGTTTCCCGTCCCGTTGGTAGCCCCTCACGTTTAACGCCAGGACTTCACAAGATTCTTGAGCAGGTTGGAGCCGCGCCTAGAATGTTTAACGGCGAACCTGAATTGCTTCGTGAGGTCAGACATCTCGCAAAGCACCTCGATGACAAATCATTTGAGTCAATTAAGAAGCGTATGGTCGAGTACTACCCTCGCCGCATGAAAGACATTCTCTTGGCGCTCCACGCGTGGAATGAAGAAGTGCGCAACGGACATCCTGGCACTACAACCCAAATCGACATCACCACAAAATAAGCTGCTATGGAAATTGACGATAACGATTTGGTCACGCAATTCAACATCTGGCGCGAAAACGCCAACCGCGACACCTGCTACGCAGACAGCCAGCATGCAGGCGAGTTGCTGACATCGCTGCAGACAGAATGGCGCAGGCGTTACCCCTCTCGCTACATCCCTACTCCGGTAGTCTCTCGTGATGACAGGACAAACTGTCAGTTGTTGTGGAGCCAAGCTGAAGAGTCGCGCTACTACAGCTAACGCCCTAGGTCCGAAGCCGCAACCTTAAATCTACCTGTCGCGCCAATACAAAAGCCCGCTGGAATGCCAAGCGGGCTTTTTCTTTTGAGCTGGCGCGGTTTAGCGCGAAGTGCCAACCCCTTCTGGTCAGGCCTTGGGCACAAAGCGTCCCGTGGTGTTTGTTGCCTCGATAGGCTTCAAGTCTACCGTCAGACCATCTTGAACCTGTGGACCTCTAAGCCCTTTCACGCTGCCATCGTCATATAGCGCCCAGAGCACTACTGGGATCGATGTCTTCCCAGTTTCATTGGGGTTTGGCCGGTATTCAAAGCACCAGTCTCCAGCAGGCGCGATCTGAACAATCTTCGGTTGCTTGTTTTCCATTGAGGACTTTCTGTGTAGTTGGGTTCTGCTGGCGCAGGTTGTCGGGCCTGGTTGCCTGTTTGAACTAGCTCTGTTGTGCGGATTGCGATCTCGCACTCACATCGATGGCATAGACATCGACCGGATCTGGCCCGAAATGAGGGTGCGTGATAGTTTTCCGTGTGTACCCACGCCAAGGAAGCACCAGGCGGCTCTCATGGTCGTCTGCGGCGGGGTAGCCCAGGGTCAGCACGATTTGAGCGTAGGAGCGGCCCTCCAGACGCTTTGACCAGTAGGGCTTGGCCAGCCGGTATTCCTCGTGCTTCGAACCGTCCCGGATGGCCTCGAAATATTCTCCTTTGAGCGGTAGCGTCAGGACAGGCAATCGAGCTGGCGCGCCCTGGCTATCGCTCATGCGCGGATCAGTGTGCATTTCTCAGCCAGCTGGGCTTTGATCTTTACCACCTTGGAGTGGGGCACTATCCAGCCTTCGTAGCTCGGGTTGCGCTTACCGTCCCACCGGCACACATCAAATACGATCTGCTCCAGTGGTCCATTGCTGGGGCTGGACACCGCCATGTCGCCACTGGGCAACGCGGTTGTGACAATCTCTCCATGCACACCATTCAGTCGATAAATGCTCATTTGGCTGTGACCCTTTCTAACCTGTCATGGAGCATTTTCACTCCAGTGCCGATGTTCCATGCATACAGGATGGCCCCCAGGCCGACCAGCAACGTGAGAAGCCACGGCCAGATGCCGAATGCTGTCACCACGGATTCAAAGGGCAGATCTGCCTTGCTTGCTTCAACGCAAGAGTGCAACCCAAAGCTGCCTGCCAGAAACAGCGTGAGGCCCAAGACCAACTCAATGGGTGCATAGCGCACGACCCAGAGAATCGCCCACTTCTTCTTCAACATACTTCCTCTTTTTTTAATCTCTTAGGTTTTCGCATGCGAAACATTTAAAGCATCAGATGCATTTTGTAACAAGTTGACATCGTGACACATCTCGGCTGTCCTAACCTGACCATTCAACGCCAGCGCAGCGTGTCAGTTGCTCTCAGCGTGCATTGCTCCGTCGATATCCATTCGCTTGAACTTCAGGCGGACACCGCAGGAATTGCTGGCGCAGCACGCCGATGCCAAGGACTTTCAAGACCATCAGACGCGCACCCGGATTCAGGCCGGAGATAGCGCCGGAGGCGTAAAGACCTAGCATCAGGACATCAACGGCGGCGCTAAAGCCCAGGGCCGCGCAAACCAAGCTGGAGCTGCGCGTCCGTCGCTCAAGACAGATCACAATGCACAGGTAGAACAGCACCAGATTGATGTGCATGCTTGGCCAGTCCGCGCTACTGGACAAGTACAGCCTGCTCCAGCCAGCTACAAAGAACACCAGACTGAAGGAACTCACGGTCACTACCGAGTCGGCCATAAGCGCGAACACTGGCCGCAAGGTGATGAGCCTGAACAGATGCCACGCCATAGCGCAGACCCACAATCCCAGAAGTCGAACCATCTACTTTGTTGCTCCGTTGCAATCCACGCAGGCTATGCCGCGCTTCACGTCCGTCACGCTGTCGAAGCTCAGCCAGCCTGTAGAGATGCCGCAGCGCCGACATGACATGACTGCGATGTACTGACCAGACTCGCTGGTTCCAGCGTCCGACACATGCATCAGCACGCGGCGAGACGCTCGCTTGGCCTTGGCTTTTTCCACTGGCAAGGGGACGATCTCTGGGAACAGATCTCCGGTCATTTCATCCTTTGTCATCCCCCTGCCCTTCCCGAAAAAAAGGCCCATGAAACTGGGCCAAGCTTCAAAGCGATTTCAGGTATTGGCTGACACGCCAGACAGCCTGTAAATCGTCTTTAGGTTCTTGCGCATGTATTGCTCAAGAGCAAACACCAAACCGGACAGCAGTGCCACCAGCCCACATACAGCCAGAGCCAAATTCGCCCATAGGTTGAGTCTGCTTTTGGCCTCAGCTTCCTGCTGCTCATGATTGAAGGAGCGAAGACTTCGGCTCATACCCCATGCCTTGTTCTCCATCATGGCTAGCACGCCTGCGGAGTACTGCAGCTCGGGCGTTGCATTCGATGCCCTTTCCAGTGCCAAATCCAGGTTGGCACGGTAGGCATCCCAGTTGATCTCAGAATCCTTCTGTTTAAGCTGTGCCTGCGCAACAAGATATGGCCCGTACTCTTGGGCATCAGCAGATGCATTGCCTATCAACTCGGTGACGCGTACAGGCAGGCCGAAGCTGATGGCCTCCTCGATCTGCTTTTGTCTTGCATCGCTCTTGGACTGGCGGTGCTCTGCTCGCTCGGAGCGATCTGAAAACAAGCTACTTTCGAGTCCAGCGTGTTGAGGAGCAATCCCTTCGATGACACTCTCGAAAACAAAGGATGCGGGGATCAGCATCAACCCCATGAACACACGAGCAAATTGACCAAATATCAATCCACTAATGGCCAGAGCGGTCGCGGACAATACTCCAACGACTTTGACTAGGTTGCTCAGGGTGACAAAGGTGGAAAAAGAGGTCATTCCGGCTCGAATCCCATCCACCGCCCCGCTAGTCTCTGCGGGACCACTCGCCTCCAAGGCTTTTGCCAGCGCCTTCGGAATATCGGGACTGTTGAGGCTCTGCAGTGGCTCATGCCCCATTCCCAACCAAGCCAGGACAGCTGCAACTGCTGCCGCTACGAAGACCACAATGACCGCTATTTGCCAAACGCGCTTGAGGCGATTGGCACGTTGGGACAATGTGCCCGATACCTCTTCAATCCAGCTCGTTTCAAGCACGGGCTTCTCATCCGCTTTAGCGCCCCAATTTTTGGTACGTGTCTCGCTCATGATTTAGGCTCCTGTGGCTGCGCTTGCGCGAGAGATGCCCAGATTCTGACTATTGGTCGAGATTTGCTTTTTCATCTGCGCACACATGTGCTCGATCTGCATACTCGACTGCTCGCGCTCCCTCTTGCCTTCCAGCTGGATCTGGCTCACATCGTTTGCGGTCTTCACCAGCATGTCCTGCACGTACTGCAGAGTCTTGACATCGATAGGCAAGCGCTGATTTGACTTAGCTGTGGCCACCGCGTTCTTGTGCAGCAGATCTGCACCGCGTGTGAGCATGCTGTTCGTGAAATCATCGATGGCCACAGTCAGCTCTGCGGCGTTTTTCGATTCGTTCAGGCCCATGGCCAGCACAAACTGCCGCTTCCAAATTGGGATCGTCAGCGTAGTGATGGTGTTGAACTTGTCCACCAGGACGAAGTTCGTGGACTGGATCACACGAATCTGGGGGAGCATCTGCAGGGACGATTGCTGAAGCGCTTCGAGGTTGCCGATACGCAAGTCCAGATTGCTGGCAAAGGCCTGCATATCGGACAACTCCTGCAACTCCGCAGGGTTGGTCGCAGTTTGCTGGCGCTGCTCGATCAGCTGATTCACGCGCGCCAATGCAACGCGGCCAGCTACGATGTGCACGCTCAGCTCGTAATATTCTTTGCGAACGTTGTCGAACATCACTTCCAGTGTTTCATTGCGTTTGCTCAGCCCCGCCACTGTCGTTTGAACTTCGGTGATCACCTTGTCGATCTGCTCCTTGGATGTTTCGAACTGGTTCTGCAGGCGCATTCCGCGCATCTTGAGCTTGTCGATCCATGGCCCGATCACCGGGAGACTAGAACGCCGTCCTGACAGCACGTTCATGTTGGTCTTCTGGGCAATGCCTACGACTTCAACAAGCTGCTCGCCCATTTGCCCCCCTTCGCCGTTCCGAACCTGGCTCAACAGTTCGTCGGCATAGGCCGTTGTCTGTTCCCCCGCTCTGCGACCGAATGTGTTGACCGTTCCCGGATTCATCGGATCGATGTCTTGCACCAGCTGCGCGATGTGCTCCAGATCGCCATTACCCAGTCCCATGACTTTCAGTTGCTTGTCGCTCAGCTCATGGACTTCAACGGGATATGCAGCTGTAGGTGTCTTTGTCGCAATCGTGTTCATGATTCTTTTCCCTGTTACTGAGTGACCGAAATGGATTTGAGGTTGTCTGCGAAGCTCTTGCGCAGGTTTTCATGAGCTTGGATAGCCATGGCCAGCTGCTCGCCCGTAACGTGGTTTTGCACGCCCAGGCCCAGCATGTTCTGACGCCACAGCGGCACCAGCACCTGAGCGGTTTCGTCAAACCGATCCAGCACATCGATCAACTGGTACTTGAGCAGCTGCAGCTGCTGGCCTGTTTGTGCGTGGGAAACCTGCATGGCCTGAAGGTTGATCAACCGGCGAGAAAAGCGCTCTCGGCTCGTTTCCTGGTCAAAAGCCAATGCACCACCCTGGCTATCTGGCGTTTGAGCCAGATATTTCTGACCCGCTTCAATGTGATTGCTGATGATTTGGGCCTCGGCTCCATAGGTAGAGCACAGAGACTCAATCACATCGATGACATCGCGCACCAGCGCGGCTTCCTTGGTCGCTGCATTGAGCAGTTGATCCATGTTGATCTTGGCCACCTCAAAGCGCACACGCTTTGTCTGGGCCAGCCCAGTGAATCTCGACCACTTAGACGGCTTCTCCGAAATGGCTTTCGGGTCTGCGTCTTCTAAACACATCACCACTCCACGAATGCTCCGTGCAAGACCGGCTGAGGGATTGCTCCCCAGTAGCTTGTCCAGCTTGACATCGATCTCAGGATCTCGGACGAGCTTGCCAAAGTCACCGATACCCAGTGGGTTACGGAACAACTCTGGTATTCGTTCTGAAGTGATGACCTCGATGGAATCCATCATTAATCGGCCCTCTCAATTTGTATTGTTTAAACAGAATGAAGGGCAACTTCAAATGTTGCCCGATTAAAACTACCAGCACTTCAAAAAATGCAAGCTGATGCGCAAAGCATATTGGGCAGAACTCAAAGCCTCCAACGGGCAAGTGCCCAAGATGGGCCAACTCAGCTACGGAGCACCTGTAACTTTTGGTATCATCATCAATCGATTTAGAAGACCATTAGTAATTCTTAATCGATATTCAACCGATACCAAATAAAGGCATCCATGAAATTTAAAAATAAACTTATCACTCTTGCAGTGATTGCTTTTCTGCAAGGTTGTGGAGGGGGAGATTCATCTGCTTCATCTGGGAAACCGGAAGAGCCTGAAAAGCCTTTGACGATTGCCCAAAAGATTGCGGCCTTGGAAGAATCAGGCCAACTTCCAAAATTGAATCGAGACGATACATTGACGGGTATTGATGCTGACAGTAATGGTGTCCGTGATGATATCGATGCATATATTTCAAAAGTATTCCCTGCCGAAATACGTCAAGCGGCCACCAAAGCCGCTCAAGTTGAGCAGTCAATGCTGACGGTGGATGTGAACGATAAAGATGCTGTGCGCGACATCAACAACGCATACACCCGTGCCAATGGATGCATTTTCGAAACAGCAAGAATTAAGGACCTTGAAATAAAGCCTTACTTCGTGAGCAAGCAGATATCGGCCATTACCGCTAATACCAAAAAGCGACTCCTAGCGATGGTGGATTTCAGCCATGCTTCGAACGGAATGGTATTTACGGGCCAACTTAACGGTAACTGCGATGAATAAGAATATTTTCCAAAAAGCAATTTCGGTTGTCCTGGCAAGCGCTATCGCGCTCTCTTCCACAGCAGGCCTAGCCGCAACTGGCCTTCCAGCGCCCGCCCAGTGCCAGACGCTTGATGGCTACACCATTGGCTATTTCAACGGTGTTCTCAACACCCGCCAAGATGCTGAGCGCTCTGCGGCTTTGCTACGCGCGCAACAGTATGAGAAGCGCTTTGCGGTCCCTACGGGCGAAACCTTGATCGTGCAAAACTACTTCAACGACTCCAAGGGCTGGCGAGACTTCATCGAAGTCTTTGAACAGCGCGTTCTGCAGCAGGACGAAAACCTGTCTGGTCGTTGGGAGTTATTTCAGCAAGCCATTAGTGGCGATCTAAATAAGCCTGGTGATAGCTGGTTCGATAAGCTTGGAACAGTCTTCAACGGCTTCACAGACTGGATTAATTCCTATCAGGATTACTTGATTACGCAAGTCCCATCAGCTATTGCGGCGCGGTTTGGCATCGCAAACCTTGCTTCGTTGATTATTGGTGATGAAACCGAAGCAATCTGGCAAACCGAGGTCGAACACCGCCAACGACTCGAAACCACGATCAATGAGGGTCGAAAACTGGTAATGGTCGCCCATTCCCAGGGAAATTTATTCGTTCACGAGGCATATAAAAATGCGCTCAAACTGACCACTTCTAACTTTGTCAAAGTGGTTCATATTGCCTCTGCGTCGCCCTTCACGCATGGCCCACATGTTGTGGCTGACAAAGATCTGGTGATTAAGGGCCTGAACCTATTTTTTACCAATCCACCAGTTTATACGGTCATCCCAGGGTTGCTTGAGCGTCTGAATCCTGGCCCAACTGACTGGAAAGGCCATTCACTTGAAATGATATATTTGAATGAGTTGATTCCCACAAAGCCGCTGATTGACGGACATATCATTAACGCACTCAGCTCTATCCAAGCTCCTCCTAAAGTTGCGCAACCAGGTCTGTTTACTGTGACTCTGGACTGGGATGGTCCTGGTGATGTCGATCTGCACACCTACGAGCCGAACGGCAACAAGGTGTACTTCAGCAACAAAATCGGCTCCAGTGGTCGCCTTGATGTGGACAACATCTCTGGCTATGGCCCTGAGCACTTCTATGCCTCCTGCGACACCAACAGAATCATGGATGGAGACTACAACATCGGTGTGGCCAACTACAGCAGAGCCGATGGGCGTCGAGCCAACATTCAAGTAGCTACTCCCGATGGAGGCGTTATCGCCACCGAGTCTGTGACGCTGGGAACTGCCACTGGCACACAGACCTACCTCATGCCCATACGTATCAATGTCAAACGTGACCAGACCACTGGTGCGGTAAAGGTAAAGAAGGTCGGTTGAGAATCACTTAGATCCTGAGCGTATCCATAACCCAAGGGCACTATTTATTAGTGCCCTTTTCTTTGGGCTTGCATTTTTCTCCATCCAAGTATTCTTTTGCTGAGGAAACACGACTTGTAGGTTCTTCTGTTCCATGTTGTTCACCGTTGGTAGGCTGCTCAGGGAGTCGAAGTTACTTGAAAGCGATCTAGAAGTAGATTCAGCAAGGAAAGACAACAGAATCGCATGATTTCTTATTTAGAAGTCACCTGTAAGTCGCTATCTGGCCGCGCCACAAGAGCGTCTTGCAACCTAGACACTACTTGTAAGTTACATCAAAACAATCTGAAAAATGACAAATCATCTGGAAGCGACTTTGAAAGAGGCTTCTATAGCCTACCCAACCTTGCCGATCATGCCCTCGCCATATCAAGAATGGCTTGAAGAGGCGGAACTTGGCCTTCTGGCCTTAGATGATTGCCGAATTGAGTGCGACAACATGACATGGGTTATTTCGTACTTATTCAACAGAATAAAGCTGCCTCATAAATGCATGTCCGGGCACTTGATGCTGAGCAATCGGAAGAAATACGTCACACCGCACTACTGGATTCAACTTCCTTCTGGATATGTTGTCGATCTCAGGCTTCGCATGTGGTTCGGGGATGACGAAGCAATCCCACATGGCATCTTCCAACCAGGCATGCACCCCAGGTTCATCTACTCCGGCAAGGAAGTTGAGCCATACAAGCTCACAGCTTCACTCGCCTCCATCCTCACAGACGGATTGATCTCTAACGTCAGACTGCCCAGCAAACCAAGCCGTCCCCTGTGTACATAGGGACACGTCAACAGCACCACGAGGGATACATGGACACCTCAACTAAATTCCTTATCGTCGTCTTCGGCGTTCCTCTCGCGCTCTCCGCATTCGAGCAGCTGATGCACAGGATTGCAGGTGGCGCGCATTTCTGGCAGCAAGGCGAGAACATGCCGCGAGAACTCCGCAGGTCAACTGTGCTTATGAATGAGGAAGCAATCTCATGCACTCACCCCATCCCTATCCAAGGGCGTGTCGATCAAGTTTTCCTCTCCCAAGGTGGAGAAGTCATTCCTCTTGATACCAAGACACGTTCGGCCCACCGGGTCATGGAATCGGACGTTGTTCAGTTATCTGTCTACGCTGTAGCTCTACGTCAGAAGTACCCTACCGCGAACGTAAGCCACGGCTATATCAGAACAGTTGTTGGCTCCGTCAATGACAAATCTGTGGTCTATCACCGGGTTCGATTGCTCAGCGACCGTGCTGTCGTTCGGATCGCAATAGGCTGAGTTGTGGCCTGTTCGTTTTTTCGCATGCGAAAAAGCGGCATGTTGTGGCTACTTTTTCGCATGCGAAAAAGGTGTCCTCGCGGCCCTACTCTGTCCTCTCAGAACAATTTAAGCGCTTAAACCGGCCTTCGTAGGTGCATCGGCCCTTTTGGGGCATTGCTGAAAACTTGCATTTTTTTAAAGGCGCATAGGATTTAAACAAACCGAAACATTCACTCACAAGGGGGCTGTATGCCTAACTCACCGTCATACCAAGAGCTGCAAACCGAGAGCTTCAAGCTGTCTACTCAGGAGGAAGCTACTCTGCGCCGATACAGCACCGTCACAGGTGTGCTGGTGTGTGCCCAAGCTGTATTCATCCCTGAGCTGGGAATTGCAGGCTCGGCGCTTGCTGGGGTGATCGGCATCGCACCTCTCGCCTACAAATTCTTCTGTGCCGAAGAAAACGCCAAGGGATTCACCACCCTCGTTTCCACTTTGATTCTCAGCCCCTTGCTGGGCCTTGTGATCGATTTGCTCATGCGCCTGCTCAAGCTCAACCTGATCTGAGCTAGCGGCCCCTGGCATGAAGACCCAAGACTGAAAGCAAGGTCTGCGTCGTCGCCAATATAGAAAGTAATCCATGAAGTTCAAGCTGTTTTCAAGGTCAGCTC
Source organism: Comamonas sp. HJ-2 (assembly GCF_053615495.1). Lineage (NCBI taxonomy): Bacteria > Pseudomonadati > Pseudomonadota > Betaproteobacteria > Burkholderiales > Comamonadaceae > Comamonas > Comamonas sp. HJ-2. Next base: position 14,031 of record NZ_JBSIFD010000036.1, read on the forward strand.
CTACCCCTCCTTTGTCCGTCGATCAAGCCATCTGGGAAATACACAGCCAGTATCGCCGCCACAATCGCTGGAACATTCTGGCCAACATGATGAGGGCCATTGGTGTCCTTCTCTTTCCGTTGGCCTTCATCGTCCTCTCAATGAATGGCGGCAACTGGCCATGGTCTTCATCGGATGAGTCAAAGGCGCACACCGCCTTCGTCAACGTGCGAGGGGAAATTGCTGCTGGCTCTTTGGCTGATTCTGACCGCCTGATCCCGGCCATTCAGAAAGCATTCAAGAATGAGCATTCCAAGGCCATCATCATCAAAATCAACTCTCCAGGTGGTAGCCCGGTTCCCTCCGGGCGTATCCACGATGAAATCTTGGTCCAACGCGCCAAGTTCCCAGAGAAGAAGGTTTATGCGGTCATTGACGACATCGGTGCATCTGGCGGCTACTACATCGCTGTTTCGGCCAATGAAATTTATGCAGACCGGGCGAGCCTGGTAGGCTCCATCGGAGTGATCAGCTCCACCTTCGGTTTCACCGGCCTCATGGACAAGCTAGGCATTGAACGTCGCGCGATAACCGCTGGCGAGCACAAGGCACTGCTTGACCCCTTCTCTCCCCTCTCGCCCGAGATCAAGAAATTCTGGGAGGCATTGTTGGCCCAGACCAATGAGCAGTTTGTCTCACGCGTAAAAACTGGTCGTGGTGATCGCCTTCAAGACGACCCCAAGATCTTCTCGGGCCTGATCTGGAACGGGGAGCAAGCCAAGAACCTGGGCCTTATCGATGGCCTGGGTAGCATGGAGCAGGTCGCCAGTGACGTTATTGGCGTCAGCAAGCTTGTTGACTACACCCCAAGCGAAGATTTCTTCAAGCGCATGTCTCAGCGCGCAAAGGTTGAAGCTCGCGCATTACTCAGCAACGCCCTCCCCTCCCTTCGCTAACTCCGTCGCTGGCAATGAAGCAACTGCCAAAAAATGTCATCGCAGCCCTGATCGTTGTCATTCTCTTCCTGTGCTTGCTCAGCTCCGCTCAGATCTAAATCAGCCGCTTCCAAATGAACATGAACTCCCCTACTTCCGCTCAAACTTCTGAACCTAAAGCGGTTCAGTTCCGAAATGCATTCATCAACATCTTTCTACCCATCTTCGGTTTGATCATCGCTGGCTTCCTGGGCTGGCAACTCTACAAGCTCAACGACATCACAAGCTCATTCGGCAAAGGCTCGTCCGTGAGCTTCAAGACTGAAGACGAATTCAACAATGCAGTGGCCAAAGCCTTCAACAAGATCGTTGAAGACAAACAGAAAGCCATGGCCCAGAGCAAGCTGCAGAAGTTCACTGCCGCTCCCGAATTTGTGCCTGATGGCAAGCACATCTACGGCTCCATGGATGCGCGCTACACACTGGTGGAGTTCTCCGACCTGGAGTGCCCATATTGCAAACGCTTCCACAACACGCCCAAGCAGCTCGTGGACGCCAGCAAAGGCAATGTGAACTGGCAATGGATGCACTACCCCCTGGACTTTCACAATCCTGCAGCTGCAGATCAGGCCATCGCATCGGAGTGCATCTCTGAACAACTGGGCAACCGCGCGTTCTGGGCTTTCTTGAACGATGTGTTTGTGCAGTCGCGTGGCAATGGTCAAGGCGTGCCGAATCTGGCTGAGCTGGCCACGGAAATAGGTGCTGACAGCAACAAGTTCCTCGAATGCGTCGGTTCGGGCAAATACCAGCAAAAAATCCAAGAGCACATGCAGAAAGCCGCTGCGCAAGGTATTAAGGCAACACCGGCAACATTCGTTGTCGATAACCACACCGGCAAGATGCAGCTCGTGGCTGGTGCTCAGCCCGTGCAAGCTTTGATGGCTGCTGTCTCCAAGCTCAAGGCAGAAGCAGAAGAAGAAGCAGAAAGCCAGAGCGGCCCTGGTGAACAAAGCAATGTGCAAGACAAGAGTTAAACGCTAGGAGCCATGAACATGAATGCCCCTGGCGTAATCGCCTTTGCGAATGCACCCAAGAAACCCAAGCTTCAGCTCAAGAAGGCTGTCTTGGAATACGTCGAAGGATTGGCCCTGGATCTTGGCGAAATGCTGATGCTTGAAGTTCTGGAGCCAGCCGACCGTAAGGCGCTCCAGGACGCACAGCGAGTTTGTCTCAAGCTGACATTGCAAAAGCGCTTGCACGGTGTTGACTCGTTCGTATGGGAGCAACTGCAGGCTGCAATGAAGGACGACTATAAAAAGGACGCCTGGGCATTCGAAGAAGAAGCACTTCTACTGACAGCAATGGGTTCCATCTGTGCACCTGAACTCGACATCGCCTTGCTTTCAAAGCGCATGAATAGATCCCCTTACTCTGTCGCGCTCAAAGCCTTGGAATTGGGCTATCTGCGCGCTCCTTCTTCCGACTGAACACCTCGGCCACTATCGCAGTGGCTGAGCCTCCCACTCAAGGAGTCACCATGTCACGTATCAAAAATGCTCTGGTCCGCGCCCTGAAGGCTACGGCGGGTGATCTGGATGAAATCGTCAAAATAGACGGCCTAACCAAGCAGGAGCGTTTCGTCTTGCATTCGGCTCGGGAGATTTGTGAGCGCCTGATGACGGAACAGATACGAAGCCGCGTATCCAGCCCCCCTACCCCGTCCCAGGCCGAACGACATCACTCTGACAAGCCAAAGCCACCCCAGCAGTTGCCACGGAGTCAGAAAGGAAAGCCAGCTGAGCACAATCACCAGAAGCAATTCGCCAACCACGGCAAGCCCTGGTTGCCCAATGAGGTGGGCATCATCCAAAATGCTATCACCCTGGCCAGGGCTAAGGCGGTGGAGATCGATGTGCATCACCTCTCTACTCAACTAGGACGTTCGCCCTACTCTGTCGCGTCGAAGTTGGTACAGCACGGGTTCCTCAATGAAGATTGGGCGCAACAATTTCGCAAATAGCGCAAAGATCACAACACAGACTCAATGACTAGATAGACTGCATAGCAAGGCTTTTCGCATGCGAAAAAATCGGTAGCTGAAGTCCTTGCATTTTTCTTGATCGCAGTACCATAAATTAAGTCTGTCAATTGGAGGGATACAACCATGTCTACTGCAGCACCCAAGAAACAACCTCACCCCGACACCATCAATTCGCTCAAGGCACTGGAAAAGAGCCTCCCTCTTGAAGAGATGTCGCGCACCGATGGCTTCCTGCTTCATCACTCTTTGGTGGTCCCTCAACCAGGGTTCAATGCTCGCACCGCCTTCATGGACGAGGATGAGTACTTTGCAATGCCCGAGAACGCTGCCCGCGTTCGGATGTTTGCGGATGCCTATAAGGAAGGCAAGTACGTCCCGAACATCCTGGTGAAGGTCATTGGCGGCGTTGCCTATATCCGTGATGGCTACACACGCAAGCGCGGCTTGAATTTGGCCATTGCCGAAGGGGCGCTGATCCAGAAGATTTTCGTCACTGAGATGAAGGGTGACGACGCTGAACAGGCTTTGGTTGTCATCAACGGCAACAACGGCGCTCCTGTATCTGTTTTGTCCTGTGCGGTGCAATATCAGCTTCTTGAAAGCTGGGGCTGGAGCATTGCAGAGATGGCCAGACGCTCCAACGTGACTCCAGAAGCTGTTCGTTTCGCACTCTCGCTGTTGGATCTGCCTTTGCCTGTCAAAGTGATGATCCAGAAAAATGAAGTCTCTGCGACAACGGCTTTGGAGCAGTTCAACGAACATGGAAATGACGTTGTAGAGATCCTGGCCGAAGCAGTCAAAACGGCTAAGGCTGCGCTGCCTGTGAAAGCTCCAGACGATTCCAAAAGTGGCGAGGGGGAGGGTGCCAACCCAGCGAAGAAAAAGCGCGCGCTTGTGACGAAGAAGCACCTGAAAGCGACTGCCGCCCCCAAGATGAACAAAAAGATGGTGACGGCCATGCACACCAGCCTCTCGGGCCTCACCAGCCGCCTGGATAGCATCACACCATCGGATGATGGACAGGCGTTCCTCATGAAGCTGACCAGCGAAGATGTTGCTTTGCTGCGCGAACTGGCAGGAAAGCTGCCGCAGCTCACGCCCAAAGGCGAAGAAAAGAATGAAAATCAGGAAGAACTCAGTCTGGAATGAGCCAGTAGGCCCAGACTTCCCCCAGCTTTTTTCGCATGCGAAAAAGACTGGACATAACACTCAAGAGGCCACCGGGCGATCTAATGAACAAAGTCATCAAGCGCAAACACAAGGGTAAAGCCAAGGTCGTCAGCTTCTCCAACCAGAAGGGTGGGGTGGGGAAGTCAACGGTGTGCATCCAGACTGCCTTCTATCTCGCTATCAAAGAACAAGCAAAGACTCTTGTGCTGGACTTCGATGCCCAGGGCAACACATCCTCCCGACTTGTTCCACATGAAACAAATTCTGAGGGTGAGCTGGTCCCCGTTTACAGCGGTACTCGTGTGGTGGATTTGTTTAAAAAGGACATCGGCCCCATCGAAGTCATTCACTGCCCATGCGGTGTTGACCTCATTCACACACTAAAGAACGACCACGATCTCAGTGAGATCGAAACCGGCCTCACGCTTGTAGACGCACTGAACCCGCGCGAGAATTTGCGTGAACTCATACAGCAGTACGACTATGTTTTGATCGACTGCCCGCCTAGCCTCGGCCGCAAGCTTTATGCTGCCCTCGCCATGAGCACCCATGTCGTAGCACCCGTCAAGCTGTCTGGTTTTGCTTACGATGGTCTAGAGGGCCTGCTGAGAACGTTGATCGGTGTTCAGCACTCTACGAATCCCGATCTTGAGATCTTGGGCGTCTTCATCAACGACCGCACGTCTTCGCTCAGCCATGAGCGTGCTGAAGAGAAGATACGCGCGGCTATCCCGGATCTCGTGTTCAAAAATACCATCAGAAACCGTCCCCCCCTGGATACAGCAACATCTGATGGGGTCCCGATCTGGACGCTCCCTTACGCTCACGTTGCCGCCAAAGAAGTGCTGGCCGTGATTAAAGAGCTGCTGTCGAAAGTGAACAAGAAATGAAGAACATCACCTCATTAACCGAACTGGCCGCTGTTGCTACGCGCGGCATTCAACAAGAGGACGGCAAACCTCTGTCCGTGGACATTGACGATATCGTCTCCAAGGCCCAGGTGCGCAAGCGCTTCAAGAACCTGGAAGAGCTTGCTGAAAGTCTCAAACTTGATGGCCAGATCAATGCCATCAACGTTGCTCCCAAGAACAAGGATGGCAAGTATGTGATCCTCAAAGGTGAGCGTCGCTGGCGAGCAGGCAAAATTGCCAAGCTCAAACAGATGAAGATCGTCATCGATACGCGGATGCAGGATGATCTGGACCGCACTGCGGAAGAGCTGGCAGAGAACATCCAACGTGAAAACCTCACGCCTTTTGAAATCGCTGATGGACTGAGCCAGTTCAAGGAAGCAGGGTGGACCAATGGCCAGATCTCCAAACGTGTGTCTAAAACTCCAGCGTTTGTATCTTTGTACCTGTCTCTGCTGAGCATACCCAGCTTCATTCGCGCGCTGAACGATGAGGACGTCACGAACGATGCCGAGACGCTGTACAACCTGAGTCGCATTCATGATCTGGCTCCGCAAAGAGCCATCGAGATTGTTGCCCTGGCCAAGGAAGAAAAGAGCCTATCTCGCACTGCCACCCGTGCCATCTTGAAAGAGCTGACCGCTGATGATGGGAAGGAACGTGGCAAGCGTGGACCTCAAGCCAAGGAGAGCAAGATAAAGCCCAACAGCAGCGACGACAGCAAGTCCGCAGCGGATAAGGCTCTCAATGCCAGCCAGGGCAAGCCTGATGCATCAAGCGCTTCCAGCGAGTCAGGCTCAACGGCCAGCTCTCAAGAGAGCACTGCCAAAGAGCTGGACAAGTCTGCAAAGATGAACAGTCCAGCAGCGCAAGATGCTGAGACGCAAACTACCGTGGCCAGCAAGCCCAACGATGCTCACAAGAAGCCAAGTCAACCAAGTGTTCTGAAGAATGTGAGCTTCAAAGCTGTCACACCAGGACAGATCATCCTGGCAGTTTCAGTCTCCATTGACGGCGTTGTTACAAATGCCGTGGTCATGAATGACCGGATTTCTCTTAAAGATGGCAGCGTTTGGGTGAAAACAGATGCTGGAAATGTAACTGAGGTGCTGGCCGAACAGATTACACTCCGGGGGGTTCAAGCAACCGACTAACTGTGGCTCATGACCATCTCGCGCGACACGAAGCGTAAATTCGATCTCATCAATGCGCTGTGTTCGCACGAGAAGCCTACCTTGCATGTTCTCCAAGAGACGACAAGCATCCCTTTGCAGACAATCAAACGCCAAATTGGCTTCCTACGGTCTGACTTTGGCATGCAGGTACGGTATGTCCGTGTCTCTGGGGGCGATAGAGGCTCCAACGGGTACTACACCATCGATGACTGGGGCATCATCGACATGAAGAACTTCCTGAAGCACTATGGAAAGTTCTGACGGAACACTCTTCCGCCAAGGATTTCCTACAAACCTGCGTATCACCACGCAGGTTTTTTTTTGACAGAACTGGCATTGAATGAGGGCTGGCGCATGCCAGGTTGCATTTCTGGGAAGCAGGGTAGGGTAGTGCAATACCCCAAAGAAGAGCATCACCATGAAATTCAAACGAATGGAGCGTTTTGAGCGCGCGGCTTGGACACAGCGCGGACTCGCCATGGCCACCTCAAAGCCAGCACGTTTGGCAAAGAAGCTCCAAGAGAAATATCCGCTTATTTCAGATCAACTCCCAGCTCCGAAGCCATTTGACGCTGATGCAGAGCTGTCACGCCGTCAATCTCTGCTCGACAGCACAGAGGCGCGGCAGCGCGCGCATGAAGCTCGCTGCTGGCGCAAAGCTCGGGGAAATTTCTTCCGCGCTACTCCTGATCAGCAGGAAGCCATTCGTAGCACCTGGAAGGGCTGGAGAGGCCCGCTGACGGCTTTCTACTTCGGCTATGTGGTGGACGTAGCCACAGGCGAATATGAAGCACGCTGCCAGCGCGCACGAGACAAAGAACGGGCAAGGTCCATGGAGATCAGAGCTAGGGAGCGTCAAGCTCAGACCCTGCAGCTCCAGTTCGCCTGAAGCATGTGAAAGGCTGTGAGGATCGACATCGAGCACATCACCCCAAAAATACCCCATGGATTTCGCTCTTCACGGAGCCGGTGAGGGGCAACCTCTGGTTGACCCCAAAACCCCCCCCAAAAATTGTCCGAATAGCCCATTTTGGGCAACCATGTCGGGCATGTGACACTCTCAACCCCAAAAACCCCCCCGAAATTTTGACCGATAGGTTTGCCGGGAGCCAGCAGAGGAGAGGCAGTGATCAGCACCCGCTTTCCACCCCCTATTTTTGTCCAATTAAGGCAATGCGCCTGTTTCACCCTTATCAAAAGCTCATTTTGAGTAGCTTTTCCCCGCTCTAGATCTCAGCTAATCCGTTGGAAAGGGAAAAAAACTGTCCAAACGTACCAATTGAGGGGGGGTGAAGGGCATATCTGTTCAGCTCAGAACCGCACATACCAATTGAGGGGTGTTAAGGCCGATTTTTTCCCAGTGGAAGTGCTCAACGTACCAACTGAGGGGGGTTGAGGCCAATTTTTTTCCTAAAAGCACTCTGCACGCCTATGCGATAGCTCACCACTAGCTCAGATGGGCATAGCCATCAGGCCACAGTTAAGCAACTCAACGTGCCGCCTCAGAGCAGAAGGCGTTGTACCAATCCAGGGGGGATAAACAGATTTTTTGGCGCGATAGCGAAAAAGCACACGTACCAACTGAAGGGGGGATACGTACCAAATAGGGGGGGGTGAACACTGAAATTTGCTTGATAGTGCTCCAGAAAATGGAGCACCAAACTGTGAATAACAGGGGCTATCGAGCAAATTTGGGTGACACCATTGATCCCAAATTAAGGTGTGTAAGAGCCCAAATCGGGGGTGACACCCTACCAACCAGCGGATGTTATCGAACCAATGGACGGGGCCTACCGTACCAATACGGGGGTGTTATGCCTCTGCAACCCATTATCAACAAACAGCTTTTCGCTCTCTTTATTGTAGTTAGCGTATTAAAGTTTTTATTGTTTTTAACGGTGCGCTTTCGCGGTTTACGAAGGCAAAAAAATGCGGGACTCCCTGGGGTGCTAATAACGTTGCAGCGGTAGAGCACAGAAGAAAATTTTTCCCGATAGCTAACCAATGCAGCGACGACTCACGGAGTCAGACAGAAGACGTTCAACACGTACAAAACCACATGGCTAGATCAGGAACCAAAAAAAGGGGTCTACCGTACCAATTGAGGGGTGCTAACGAGCAATTTTTCTGTATGGCTGAGGGGGTCATCCCTCTAAAGGAGTCGCTGCTGAAAAGCTATCGAGACAAAATTCGGACTGGGTGCGGTTTTTTGCTCTTTACGCTAAAAATTTCCCAAAACAAGGGAGCTATCAGCACAAATTAAGGCTTGCAACGTACCAACTGAGGGGTGTTGAAGTACCAACACCCGGCATCTTTCGTACCAATCAAAGGGTGGCATTGCTCTATAAGTTGTTGATAACAAACAACTAAATTAAGCCCTTATGGTATCTATGCCTCTAGGTATCTATGTTTTTACGGCGCGCACGATGAGCAAGTGCACACCTATTGCAATCCTGCAAAAAAGTGAATAAATTCCGGGGTGATAATCCGTTGGCAATCAATAAATTTTTCTCAAATCGGCTCCAGGATCAGGAAAATTCCTTGTCTTGGTTAGGGCAACAAAAAGGGCGAAGCCATGGCCAAAGACGTTGAAGCAGAAGAATTCAATCTGCCGATGACCGATGCTGACCGGCAAATTGGCCTGTCTGGCTTCCCTGACCCCGAACCTGATTCGAAAAAGCGATTTCGCCGCGTCAACGTCAGAGCAGCAAAAGCTCGGCCTGAGTCCATCAGGAAGAACTATCCGCTCATCCATTCGTTGACTGCAACATTGCAGACAAATCATCAGCAGAAGCTGATGAACATGATCATCAAGTGCGTCCAGACGCAAGAGCGCGATGCTGATGGTTTTTGGTCGATGCCATTTTCGGATTTGAAGGTTGCACTCAACCTCAACACCAACAATCGCACCCACATCTCTGCAGTCGCAAATTCGATGCAGGAGATCAAGATGCACTTCGACATGGCGTCGAAGGATCTGAAGAATCCCAAGCTGGTGTGGATTGTGTTCGTGCCGACCATCCTGTACGAGTCAGGCGAAGTGCGCTTCAAGATCAACAGCGATGTTGAGCATCTTTTTTCTAAAGACCATCGATACGCGTTGCTCGAAGAGCGCGAGATGGCCGCTCTCAAGCTTCAGTGCTCGGTACGGCTGTACGAACTCGTCTGCCAGGATGCTGGTATCCAGCACTCCGCACTGATGCCATGGGAAATGCTGCGTGGCCTGATCATGGCCAAGGACATTCCGAAGAAGGCCGAGACATGGAGCGGCTTCAGCGAGCGATATTTGATTCCATCGATCCATGAGGTTTCGATGCAGACCCGGTTCAACGTTGAGCTGGATGTCATCAAGCGGGGCAAATTCGTTCATCAGGTCCGTCTGCTGATCAAGCTGAAAAACAACCGGCAAGAAGTTCTCTCTGGCATCAGCGAAACACCTGCGCATGCTCAGATGCGTGGCTTCCTTGAAGGCTGGCCTCTCCCTAACGGTGACATCCTCAGCCTTTTCGGTAAGTACTCCATCGAGGACATACAAAACGCATACGCCCACACGCTGTACCGCTCGAAGTTTGAAAAGTACCAGCTCAAGCACCCACACAAGTATTTCTTGCGTAGCTTGGAGCACAAGTATTTCAAGGACTACCCCGATTGCGCGAAGGTGATGGGACTTATCTTCGTCTCGGCTGTTCGCAACGAAGTTGATGACGTAGTGCCTGATGCCCGCAGGTCTAATGTCGAAGACACAGTGACGATTGAAGATATCGATAGGCGAGTCATGCTGCGTCGGCAAACCGAGCTACAAGGGATGGTTGATGGCATGCCTGCAGAGCAGCGCCATGCTCTGTTCTCCAAGTACAACGACACGCTGAAGGATGATCGATTCAAGCTCAACATCGGACGGCGCAACCGTGCCGGAAGCATGTCGATGTTCAGGCACTGGTACGGTGAAACGGTCTATGGTGCCATTTCTGCCGAAGAGCGTGAGTTGGCAAAGCAAGCGATCCTAGCTGAGGCCGTGGCGACTACCTACTGAGTTTGGTCTTGCATTTTTAACGATGCCGGTACTCTGGTTGTCAGTCACAACAGGAGTCCAGCATGTTTCAGACCGCCGATCTATTTGGGTTTGTCGCACCAGCAATTCAGCCAGGTGCGAAGGCAAGTGCCAAGGCCAAGCCCTTCATCATCGACATCAATGCCAAAGCACCGATTCCTGCTGCTGTCCGTGCACAGCTGAAAAGGGATGCACAAAACGTGCGCGCCTGCGCTGAGCGCAAAGGCCTGAGCATGGACCACTGGGAAGAAATGGATGAGGTAGACCATGCGAAAAATCACTTTGAGCTGGGATGCTGGCTGTACTTCTATCAAGGGTCTTTCTATGACCTGAGCAAAGACAATATCAATGAGCGCGTGCAGTGCATGCTGCGCCTGTTCTTGAATGGATTCACTAACCCCGGCTATAGCTTCTACACGGTCTTCGATTTCGGTGAGCGCCAATTCGATTCGATCATGGAGATGGGAGACAGCGAGCGTGTGAAGGCAGAGATGCAAAAGGCTTTGCCCCTGGACAAGACAGGCAAAATTGCAGCTGCGTTCAGCTACCATGGCTGGTCCACAAATTGAAAAAGGTGAGGGGATGAAGCAGGCGATTTTCACCATTTTTGAAGATGCTCCGGGCTACTGGTTCGTGCCATACGAACAAGAAGCTGCAGCGAAGGCAAACCCCGAAAAGTTTCGGCAGGATGTCTACCAAACCAAGATCGCAGCCTGCCGCGCTACTCTTGCTTTGGCCAAGGAAGTTGGTGCAACTGAGCTTCATCTGCACGGGTTTGGTTCAACCACAACAATCAAGAAAGAAGCCGCTGCACAGGGCATCAAGCCCATGGTCTACTGGCCAGCAGCTTCTACGAAAATTGCTCCGTTTGCACGAGGAAAGTAAGGCGACTTTTTCGCATGCGAAAAACTTCGACAGTGGAGAATGTTTCGCGTCGGTTGATCGACGACTTATTCCCAGAAACCTTACCTAAGCGCACGAAGCCTCGCGTGTTGATGCATGTCTGCGATGCTGGCCAAGTGGATTCCGGCAAGCCGGAGGACATAGGCAAGCCGCTGTGCAAGATGGTCTGCAGACGCTGCGGTGCTGAGAGCGATTACATAATCTTCGGGACCATCACAGCGGCAAAACGCGGCATCCCATGCAAAGCATGCAATAAGCTAGGAAGAACGTCATGAAGGAACTGACAGCCCAAGCTGTGTTCGATGAGGCTTTCAAGCCTGGGCGCGCCCCACGCAGCGAGGCATACAAGCAGGGTGTACTGGCATCTCTTCGTGTTCGCATTGACAGATTGCCGATGGTGCCATGCCCGTATGTGGACAGCACTGCTGAGTCAGATGCCTTCTTCGCAGGAGTCGAGGAAGGGCGTGATCTATCACCTGAAGACGGTCAACCCGGACTGCTCGATGTCTATGCTTATCTGGATGAACTAGAGCAGGGGTAAACAGCTCTGTTCATGGAGTGATCCCAGAGAACATCCAGCGATAGCTGAGTGTTACCCGCTTCTGTATTGGCGAATGGGTAGCACTTGCATTTTTCAGGGCTATGAAAGACTGATTGCATCGTTTCAAGGACTTCCCCATGAGCATGCACACAGTCACAACTCGCAAACTCAGTGAGCGCGATGGATCGCCTCGTCTTTGGCTTGAGGGCAAGCGACTTCTCAACTCGGGCTTTGAGCCTGGACATCAGTTTGTTGTTGAACCCTATGGCCTCGGTGTCGTGCTTAAACTTCAAGTGCAGGGCACGAACAAAGTCGCTCGCCGTGAGCGTAAAAAAGACGGTCGTATTGATTCCATCATCGATGTCCGAGACTCCACGGCCCTGGCTCCGCTGATGGGGTGCAAGGCCATCCGCGTGGTCTTCGGTGAACGTCAAGTCTTTGTCTCTCCTATGGCCTCGGAGCTGCGTTTGATTCGCCGCGTCAAGCGTTTGATGGAGCGCTTGAAGGCGGGCAAGAGTCTCGCCACTGCGGGGGTAGCCAGCGGCGGTGGGGTTCTGGACCACGCGTTACATGCGGGCCTGCGCAAGGCCGGTATCAAGGCGCATCTGCACGCCTTCAATGAGATCCGCGAAGACCTCACAGAACAAGCGTTGGAACACAACGAATTACTCAATGACTCGACCATCGTATTGAACCTTCCTTTGCAGGAGCTGGCTTTCGATGAAATGGTGATGGACCGCATAGGTGAGGTTGACGTTGTTTGCATGGGCCTTCCGTGTTCTGGGGCCTCCAAAGCGGGCCGAGCAAAGCGACGTACAGATATGCCTGAAGCGCACCCGGAGGTCGGGCATCTGGTCGCAGGCGCAGTTGCGTTGCTGGCCAAGCTAAACGCATCTGTCTGTATCTTTGAGAATGTGATCCCCTGGGGCAATTCGGCCAGCGCGTGCATTCTTCGTCAACAACTGCGCGATATGGCCTATGAGACGCATGAGCGCGTTCTGAGCGGACCGGAATTCGGTGATTTGGAGGCCCGTGAGCGTTTTTACATGGTGGCTGTGTCACGCGGGATGGACTTTGATTTTGATGCCATGGCCAGCAAGCCCGCGTGCTCGTCGCGCACCCTGGCAGATGTATTGGAGCCAGAAGAAGTCGTGAAGGACCGTTGGTCAACGATGGACGGACTCAAAGCCAAGCAAGAGCGCGACAAAGAGGCGGGGAAGAATTTCATGATGCGCGTCTTCAAGGCCGAAGATACGTTCATTGGTGGGTTGACTAAGGGCATCACAAAAAACCGCAGCACCGACCCGAAAATTCAGCACCCTACGAACCCTGAGTTGCTGCGCGTGCCTACAGCCATAGAGCATGCAGCGTGCAAAGGAATTCCTAAGCATTTGATTGAAGGCCTGCCCCAGACCAAGGCCAATGAGTTGCTGGGACAAAGCGTCACTTACGGTGCGGCTTCATCGCTCGGTGAACATGCTGGGCGTGAGATCTTGCGTTGGGCTAATTCGTTTGGTCACTGCGTCAAGACCGCACTGCAGCAGCTGCGCAAGACTGTCCCCGTGGGGCAAAGTGAATTGTTCAGCGCTGCAGCGTGAGTGCGTTGCACCCATCAAAGATGCGGGTGGTACTGTCTGGCCATCTGGCGTGCCTGTGCGAAGCCTCGACACACAGATTCACAAACTGGTTTCTGAGCGCGAAGAAACATGAGGGCAGGGCCAATGCTGGGAACTTCAATTCCGTCGCGGGTGGAATTGAGATGGCCGAGATGGCTGGGCAGGTAGTCTTGCCATCCCACAAATTCTGGATACGGGATCAGGTGATGGCTTCCGCTGTCTCTCGATTGCACGCGCAGCCAGCTGCTCCCGTCCGCCATTTGTATGAACAGGACAGAGCGAAGTGGATCAACCCATGGCCAGGGCGGCAGTGCATTGCGCAGAGCCTCCCCAACGACCAGCTTTGGTGGCATGGCAGCTGGGGTAGGCCTGGACGGTGGAGAGTTGGTAGGGCGAGCTTTTGCAGCAAGTGCTTGGGACATGGCCAGTGCCTGCAGAGCCTCACTGGCCAGCTGGGCTTCGTATTCATTTTTCAAGCGTGCAAGAAGCTCGTGGGTATTGCTGATCAGGATCTGGCGCTCTTCCTCAGTCAGCTCTCGGCCATTGCCAGACGATACGGAATAGGCAGGCTGGCTCAAGTCGATACCTGCAGCATAGCCATCCTTGGTAATGCATGTAGACCCAATGAGCTTGATGTCACCAGCATCGTCCACCACGTAGATGCGCTTGTGGATCGGGTGATTGCAGTTGGGGAACATGCAGCGAACCCGGTTCTCTTGATTGACAGAGACGATGGCTAAAAGTCGGCGTTGATTCATGGTTCACCCCATACACTGCTGGTGCCCAATCATCAGGCGCTGGCTGCTGGGATTGTCACAAAGAAACGGAGAGGAATGAAATGATCGAACGGGACAAGCTACCCGAGCAAGAGACGATGGTTGGCTTCATGGAGGAAAACGATGTGCAGGGTGTTTATTACGGCCTGCAACTTGCAGAGCGCGCATACGGAGGCGGTGTGCGCGCTGGTATCGATGCCCTGGTTCACAAGCCCAAGGAATTTGATGCGGCGGTCGCAAAGTACCTGAGACAGCCCAATCGACAGGTTCAAATGCACACTGCCATCTTTGGTGGCGGCGGCCTGCTTTTCGGAGCGTTAGCTGCTATTGATCTGATCAATGGGAGCGAAGATATCTTTCTGACCGTTTTCAAGGCTGCGATTGCTGTATTTGGGGTGCTTGCAGCTCTGCATGAGAGGATGAAGAGGGCTGTCATGGCCAAGATGATTGATTCGATCAGTGCGGCCTTAGACTCCACACCCGCAAGTTTGAATCGTGAAAGATATTCGGCGTTCTTGCATGAAAATCCCCAGCTCAAGGCTTTCGCTGAAAGGCTCAACCAAGCCAACGAACTTCCAACGTTGCGTGATCTGGTTGCGCTGAAGTTTCATGAGATTGACCTGTTAGGAGCAGTGAGCAGCTGAGCATGTCCAAGCAGTACGAAAAGCACAAATTGAGCCGTTGGGTTCGGGAGGACGAAATCGGTCGCGTCACTGCTTGGCTGCGTGCCTTTCGCGCGGCGCTTGAACAATTGGGCCTTCCCGGCGCGACTATTCGCTACGGTGACAAACGGACGCTGCAGGAGTGGATTCGGCAGGACGGCTCCCTCGTACTGGAGCGGGCCGACAACATCGTTCCACTGGCAACAAAGACCGCGAACTTGGTTCCGCAGGTTGTAGTGCATTTACAAGTTCTCTTGCCTGCAGAAGCACAGAGTTTCGGCATTTCGCAGGTCGTGCTTGATAAGCTGGTGTCCACGTTCAATGCGTTCATCGACCACAAACCTAAGGCTCATACACCGGCCCAGGCCCAGGCTCCTGCCGTGACGATTGTGGAGTTCTTGGCCCACCTCCACGCAGTGATGCAAGCGCTCCCTAATGACGGTAAGGATTGGGAGTTGTTCAGTATTCATGCCAGGGAGACGGTTGCTCGAATTGGAAAAGTGAAGCCGAATGTCGAGCAGTTGCAGTTCGCAGAAAGCCTCTTTGAGCATCTGATCTACCGTCAGAAGAAGTTGGTCATTTCTTACCAGCGCTTCTTGCACTCAGGGCAAGTGCGAATCACCCAGAGGAATGGGGTGTTCGACTGGAGTGATGTACACATAGCCTGCAGGCTCTATGCAAGGGCTATGGGCATCAGGGACTTCGTATGGTGAGGGACGTGGGGATGGGTTCAGATTTCAAGCAGCTGCTGGCCAGCATAGACAAAGACCAATTGGCCAAGATCATCGACCGACAGAATGCTCAAAGTTGTGGCCTGGCTTTGGAAGAGTACGAAGCTTTGATGGCTTACAACAAATCGCTGCAGGAAGAGGGTGCGTTGTACCTCGGGAAGCCGGTAAGCGATTGGCCCTCGCTTGTTTTCAACTGGGACTATTCGCAAGCAGGCCAGCACTTCGCAATGGATGGAGTGCCTGAGCATGCGATGCTTGAGATGTACCCAAATGGCCTGCGCTTGGGTCATATGCCGCTGTGCGAGTTCGATCAAAATCTGGCCCGCTACTGCCGCCGCAACACGGAAAAAGAGCTGTGGTCACACGGCTCTGATTGGCGACTGGCCCAGGTGATAGCTCATCTGCGCCGTGGGATGCCGATGACCCCGCCGCTTGTGATTCGAGTTAAGGATGAAGCTTTTTTCAGCGGTGGCAATCATCGCTACGCCGCAGCAAAGGCCGTGGGCTTAGCCGTCATTCCGTTCTATGTGAACGAAGACGATGTGTCCGAGATTGAAGAGATTCTGGATGTGACCTGGGGGCAACCGCGTTGAGTATGGGCATGGCCTTAATTGACCATCATGCAGATACGCAATGACCGGCCTGTTTGTTCTGCACCACCGGCGACAATCGCCCCGAAGCGGGTATCTATCTAGGACGGCTCTGGGATTCTCTGGTTGTCACCTTTTTTCGGTCATTGCCTTACTGGAGCTTGCTTAGGACCAGTTTTGATAAGGCGAATAGACTCACTTTGGGTACGCCAAGAGCTGCTGCCAGGGTGCTATCGCACAGGATGATGCGCTGAGCTTCAGGATCATGAAGCGCATTCGCCTCGATGTAGGCGTAGACCCTGCGCACCGCCTCAGCATGACTGATTCGCTCGTGACCAATTATGAGAGCGATGGATTGAGACGGTGAAAGCAGTTTTTCTGGTTCTTTGGGTTTTGCTGGAGAGGGCGGCTCATCGTCATCTGCATCCAGGGAACTATCATGGCTCTCGCATGGCGGCTTCCCACAGCGCTCACACTTTTCCCAGGATTCGCTCGTCGGACTGACGCGAATCCGCCAGTCCATATGATTTTCAAAGCACCCACGGCAGAGGACTGCAGACCAGTGCCATGGGCCATCCAGTGCGCCATCGTCATCGTAGAAATCACAGACTAGGTTGCTCATTTCTTGGCCTTCCTTTTGCGTGGTTCGTATTTGGAGCGTGGACTTGCCCAAAACGGGTCGCGCAGCATTGAAGAGTACAGCCTCGACGCTTCTAAGGTTCGGATTCCTTCACAGACTTTCACAGGAAATCATGAGCTGCATTCCAAATCGAACCTCGCCCAACACTGAAAAGAGGATTGGCGCGAACGGCGGCAAGTACCAGGCACGCTTCAAAAATGCTGATGGTTCTTGGACTCCATGGTGGAACCTTGGCGGGGGATTGAATGCGTCGGATGTCGAGGTGAAGCTGGTGGAAGCTGCTGAGCAGCCGGTGGGGCCAATGTGGAATGCGTTGCTTAACTATGTTCTGGAGAATCAGAGCGAAGATCCCATGGCGCTGCTTCGTTTGTGGCGCGAAGGTTCGTTCGACGTTATTCGCAAAGAGTGGCCGGATGCGCCGAAAGAAATCTACCCAACGGCATAAATTCGTTGGGAGTAGCCGGTCAGGTGTGTGGTCCTGGCTCTTCCGCCGGGAACTCACACCTTTTTGTCAAAAGAACTCTCTAGCTCTCCAAGCTGTCACGCCCTGGCAATTGGCGCATCCTGGAGATTCGTCGTGTAGTGCGGGGTTCTAAGCTCTTGCCTGCTGTAGCTCTTCACTGTGGTGCTGCCTGTGCGCAAGCAATTTCGGCCATAGCGCTCATTGACTGCATCGACGGCCAGCATCAGGGCATGTTCTTTAGACGACAGCGGCCCCTCGTTTGTCACGTCCGCACAATCATCAAACAACAATTGGCCTTGGGCCATGGCCTCTTCGCGCGAGCTGATGTCCATCAGCATGACGCCTACCTTCACGATGTCATAGCCAGTTTCAAAGATGCTCCGCATTCCAGCTGCTGCGGCAGTACAAAGCTTGCGGGAGTCGTCAGTCGCTCTGGCTAGGGGTACTACACGAGAGCGTGCGAATCTCGGGCCATCACGGAAGGGGCTACTCATCGCAAAAACGGAAACTGCCTTGCTCACGGAGCCTTGCTGGCGCAGCTTGCGTGCAGCATTGGTTGCGAACAGACTGGCCAGCTGCTGCAACTCCTGGCAGGACTCAACCGGCTTGGCAAGGGAGCGGGAGCACATGATCTGTTGGCGCGTGCTAGAGCCTTCGACATCGATGCAAGCAATGCCATTCAGCTCGCGCACGGTGCGCTCCATATTGACCCCCCACCTTGCACGTACAGTGCCCGCATCCATGTTTGCCAGATCCAATGCTGTGAGAATGCCGCCGTCGATCAGCTGCGCGGAGTAGCGTCGGCCTATACCCCAAACCTCGTTGACGGGCGTATTCGCCATGCAGTCCTGCAGTAGGGAGGGCGCACACTGGCCAAGGTTGCATACATGGGCCAGTTCTGCGGGGTAGATACCTGGTCTACGAAAAGCTTGCTTGGAAATATGGCTGGCCAGCTTCGCAAGAGTGAGCGTTTTTCCAATGCCCCCACCCATAGGCAAGCCTAGCCATTGGCCAACACGCTCTCGCATGCGCCAGACCCGCTCTGTATGGTCCCCGCGCATGTCTCCCAGGTAACTGAATGACTCATCGACGGAGTAAGGCTTTGTGTGCTCAGCAAGGCCTGCAAGCAGGCTGTGCATGCGTGTTGAATAGTCGGAATACAGCGTGAAGTTCGCGGACAGCCCCATTAAGCCTTTCAACTCGCGCAGATCCTTGAGCTTGAACCACGGCTCTCCCATCTTGACCCCCAGGGCACGCGCCAGCTCGGATCGGGCCACAACAGCTCCATCGTTTGCTGAAAGGATCACATAGGGGTGTGAGCGCAGCGCAGGCCGCATGTCCCCCTCTACGGATGCGTAAAAGTTGTGAGCGTCTAAAAGGGCGAACATAGGGCACCTATGAGGGCCGGATATTGAAGCCAGGAAGCGCGTGCAAGCCAGTGCGTGCAACGCCGAAGATCTCCAGCGTCTGTCCTTCGCGGGGAACCATCTTTGGGTAGGTGGGGTTCGCGGCTTCGAGGTAGAAGCAGCCGCGCTTTCGGAGGTACTTGATGGTGAAATCCTGGTCCCAGACTGCGACAACGATATGACCTGGTTCCGGACGTACAGCGCGGTCTACAAGTACGTAGTCCTGATCATGCAATCCGGCCAGCACCATCGAGTCACCGGAGACTCGGAAGTAAAACGTCGCCTGGGGATGAGGAATCAGTAGCTTGCTGATATCAATTGGAGACTGGGAAAAGTCCTCGGCAGGGCTAGGAAATCCAGCTCTGACAGCGCCTGAGACTCCGATCAACCAGCATGGTCTGGCGTCGATTGGCAGTGGCTGTAGGGGAAGAGGGTGGGGCTGCATGTCGGTTCTGCGGTGTACTGTATATATATACAGTTTAGCAAAATGCGTGACTCAGCAAAAAGGCCATGGTCACAAGCCAGCTTTGCTGGATGTGAGCATGGCCCGAGTTTTTCGTGCGGCTTGCGGTGGTTCTCAGTGCAGCGTGTAGTCGGTGCTTTGTTGCTCTTGCACCAGGGACCATGCTGCACGGTAGACCGCTTCCTGGGCAACACCGTTTTGGCGCATGGGTTCCGCGGTGGTGGCCACTGCCAGCAATTCGTCGTGCGAGAACTCGCGGCTGACCTGATCTTTCTTGCTGGAATACATAACGGAGATGGCCACGGCAGTCACGCGCTTCAGAGCCAGTGTGAGCTTGTTATTCATCAACTCCAGCTGCTGCAGTTGATCGGACTGGCTTTCAAAGACTTGATTCAAGGTCATTGCGGATTGTTCGTTACGGACCAAGCTGCACAGATCGCTACTGTTGAGTTGACGCAAGGCCAGTTCGAGGGCGGTCAGTTCAGCGGTGGTTTGGTTTTGCATTGTTGAGTACCTGGAAAAGTGTCGTTATTCGTGGCCCGTATCGGCCTCACATAAACACCATAGCCGGAGCCTCAGGAATGCAAGCTTCTGCCCAAACTGGCCCAATGCGAGTACTGAGCGGTACGGGGTGGCACAGGCATACTTGGCAAATCTAATTTGTTCCCCTTGGGAGCGAAGGGTGAGGTAGCTGGCCTCCACAAACAAACAGCTTCTTATTGGCCGCAAGGTCTTTCTCAAACCCGGATGGGCCTCTGTTGCCCTAGGGCCGGGGTCTGTCCATTTCATACGGAGTGGATATGTCGGGCTTTGTTGCATAAATCGGCCATAGGCCAAGGCATCCCCAATCCCAAATAGATTTACGCAGCAGCGACTGTCTGGG
>NZ_JBSIFD010000037.1:0-27245 GCF_053615495.1 Comamonas sp. HJ-2
GAGCCTTACGGCTCAAGCCAAAGGGTGGGTCAGTTTGAGATGGAAATGGCGGGTCAGTTTTGCGTGGAAATTAACACGTGATGAGATGACCGACATGCTGGGCCTTGCCATGGCCAGCAATCCGCCCAGACCAGGTTGCGGCACAAATCAGTTGCACAATACAACCATATAGTTGTATATTGCAACCAATATTGATTGCATGACGCCACAAATGACCAACACCATGTCTGAAATTGACTCGATTCGAGCCGACTCCCGCGCCCTGGTAAGAGAGCTCGGATTCATGCAGCCGACACTGGCCGCAACGGATTACTCGGCATCGGCTGTGCATGCATTGCTTGAAATCGACGCCCATGAAGGCATGACCTCGGTTCAACTTGTGCAGCTTCTGGGGTTGGAGAAGTCAAGCGTCAGCCGCATGCTTGCGAAGCTGGTTGCAGCAGGAGAGATCAAGGAAGTGGCTGCTATCGATGATGGCCGTTTCAAGCTACTGCAGTTGACGGCCCAGGGGCGCAGCACGGTCAGGCAGATTCATTCCTATGGCCAGATGCAGGTGCAAGCTGCGTTTCAGCACCTCAATCGCTCCCAGCAACAGGCGGTTGCGCAGGGCTTGTCTGCATATGCAGGAGCGCTCAAAGCCCATCGCTTGAATATGGCGGAAAAGCAGCAAAGCCCAATCACCGTAAGCGCAGGGTATCGCCCCGGACTGGTTGGGCGCATTGCCGAAATGCATGCGGCGTTCTACTCGAAGCACTCCAATTTCGGGCAGTTTTTCGAGAGCCAGGTCGCGACTGGCGCGGCAGAGTTCGCCGGACGGCTGAACGAGCCGTGCAATAGGGTATGGACCGCCCTGCTCAATGACCGAATTGTTGGCTCGCTCGCGATTGACGGCCAGGACCTAGGTGACAACAGAGCCCATCTGCGATGGTTCATCTTGGACGATGGTTGTCGCGGTAGCGGTGTCGGCAGGCAGTTGATGACAGAGGCGATGACATTCTGCGACATACGCGGGTTCCGTGAAGTCCATCTGTGGACGTTCAAAGGCTTGGACGCCGCCCGCAAGCTGTATGAGTCTTTTGGCTTCAAGCTGCACAAGGAGGAACAAGGAGCGCAATGGGGAAGCACGGTTACCGAGCAGCAACTCGTTCGCTTGACTTGAAATTTCATTGCCGGTTCAAGGACAGCTCCTGGCCGACAGCAGGCGGCAAAGCTGCTGTGGCGATTTCGCGGCGCGCCATGAGAGCCATGATGCAAATGTAGCGCCCCACCGTGAATGGAGCGATGGCACAGAGCCATTGGCGCGGCGGCCCCGCAAAGAACAGTGGGTGGCAATATCACCTGGCAAACCGAAACCTATTACCAGCAACCCAGCGCTCCGTAGTGGCGCGCCACCCAGCCCTCTTATGCCGTGGTGGGACTGATGGCACGCTAGGAGATGGACAAACACTGGTCGATGTCGGTCCATGTGAACAACCTGTTCGACAAGACCTATATGCCGGGTCTGGGCTCTTACGGCACGGGTGTCCACCGCGATCCGCGCAATGTACTGGTGACAGCGCGCTACCGCTTCTAAGGGCCGGGCGTGTAAGGTTCGACGATGCTGAACGCCGATTGGCTGTTGAGCATCGCCGTGGCCAATGGCTTCATCTCCCAGTGACCGTTTCCGATAGGTGTGGCAGGACGCAAATGCTCGATCAATGACTGTCGCAATACGGCCCTAAGTGATTCGGCAAGGTGCTATTTCCTTGCTTCGGTCAACATACGAACGGCCAAGCCGGCGAGAACCGTTCCCATCAGCCATCGCTGGACCAGGATCCACGTCGGACGGCCGGAAAGAAATACTGCTATCGATCCTGCAAGCATGGCAATCGTGGCATTCACACTGACGCTGATCACAATCTGGGTGAAGCCCAGAACCAGGGATTGCGAGAGCACGCTGCCATGTTCAGGGCTGATGAATTGAGGCAGCAGGGACAGATACATCACGGCGATCTTCGGGTTGAGAAGATTGGTCAGGAAGCCCATCAGGAACAGCTTCTTTGGGCCGTCCTGCGGAAGGTTCTTGACTTCGAACGGAGAGCGGCCGCCCGGCTTGACGGCTTGCCATGCGAGATAGATCAGGTACAGAGCCCCGCCAATGCGCAACGCATCGTAGGCATACGGCACCGCCATGACGATCGCCGTAATGCCCAGTGCCGCGCACATCATGTAGAACACGAAACCGAGAGCAACTCCCCCCAGGGATATCAGCCCGGCGGCCCGCCCCTGGCATATCGATCGGGAAATCAAATAAACCATGTTCGGTCCTGGAGTGAGGACCATTCCAATGGAAACAAGGCCGAAGGCAAGCCAATTCTCAAAGCCAGGCATGATGGTTTCTTAAGTGTTGTTGCATTTGAATATATCAGTCGAGGTCTGCTCCTGGCCGCAAGCAGCAGCACTCGACCCGAATCAGGCTGCCGCAGAGTGAGAGGCTCTCTCCAGTCGTATGCGCCCGATATTCATCAACAACATGCCGAAGATGGCCGTAGCGCCGCCACCCAGCAGCGAGCTGGTGATGGGCTCTCCGAGCCAGACGCTGGACAGCAGCATGCCAAACAGCGGCACCAGTGACATATACGCGGCTGCGGCGCCAGCACCCAGTTCCTGGACGCCCTTCAAGTACCAGGCGTAAGCCAATGCCGTAGCGCCCAGGGCCAGCGCCACAACGCTGTACCAGGCGACGGCAGGGGCTTTTGCCAGGCCAGCCCAGGCGGACGAGCCCTCCAGAGCAATGCTGGCCATAAGAAGCAGTGCAGCGCCAATGAGTGCGGTTGCCGTCGTCGTGGTCAGCGCATCCACGCGGGTCAGAACGATGCGTCCTATCAGGGTATAGGCAACCCAGCATGCGGCGCAGCCAAGCAGCAGCCACTCTCCCACGCCGGACGAGGAAGACACCAGCTCCCCCAAAGCGCCGCCGCTCAGCGCATACAGGGCGCCCGTCACGGCGAGCCCCAAGCCCAGGCACATGACGGCGTTCACGCGTTCACGAAACAGCAGCGCTGCGAACAGCATGGTCAGTACCGGGTTGAGCGCCACCACCATGGCCGCCTTGCCCGCGGGCACGGTCTTGAGTGCCTGCAAGAAGAACACGGAGTAGCCCAGCACGCCTACGGCAGAAGCGCAGGCCAGGCCCGCCCATTGGCGAGGCCCCAGAACACGCAATGCACCCATGCGCCCGCTGCGGTACAGCCACAGCACCAGCAGGAAACCAGCCAGAAAAAAGCGCAGGCTGGCCGCAGCCAGCGGAGGCATGGCTTGCGCGACGATGCGTCCCCAGGGCCAGGAGGCGCCCCACAGGGCAGCCATGCCGATCAATCCCAAATGGGTGGAAGTTCGTGATGTGTTCATGAGACGTTACTATCTGATAATCAGTATTCATCGTCGAATGAGTAAAAGCTCATGACATTCACGCAACTCGAAGTCTTTGCTGCGCTCGCCCGAGTCGGCAGCTTCTCGCGCGCAGCGGGTGTGCTGGGTATTTCCCAGAGCGGCGTCAGCCATGCCATCAAGCAGTTGGAGACAGAGCTGGGCATCTCCCTTTTCAAACGAGAAGGAGCAGCGGCAACACTGACCGAAGTGGGCGCCAGGCTACTGAGCCGCGCCAATGACATCCTTCAGCAAAAAGAGGCATTGCAGCAGGAAGCCGATGCGGAGCATGGCATTGCCCGGGGCACCTTGCGCATCGCATCTTTTGGCGCCACCTCGTCGCTGCGTCTGCTGCCGAAGCTCCTGGCACGTTTTCAGCAAAAGCACCCCCTGGTCGAGGTGCACATTGAGGAAGCCATGGACGACACAGTCGTTCAGTGGCTGCTGGAGCGGCGCGTGGAACTGGGCTTTGTCGTCTTGCCCGACGAGCGCTTCGACACCCTGACCCTGGCCGAAGACGAGCTGGTGGCGGTGCTGCCTGCTGCGCACCCCCTGGCGTCCCAATCGGCCATTGCAGCCATGAGCTTTCATGGACAGCCCTTTATCCGTACCAGCGCAGGCTCAGGCCCCCATATCGATGCTTTTTTGGCCAGCCAGGGCGCCTCACCCAGAACTCTGTTCAAGTTTGAGCAGCTCACCTCGATGATGGGCTTTGTCGCGCAAGGCGAGGCAGTCACCATTGCCGCACGTCTGGCTCTGCCCGAGCCCCCGGCAGGTGTTGTCTACCGCCCGTTAAAGCCCCGTTGTCGCCGGAAAATCGCGTTGGCCGCGCTGAGCTTTGACAAGCTCTCGCCCGCTGCTTTGGCTTTTGTCGAGCTGGCCCGGAAAAGCAGAGGCAGCCTGACGATTGAGTAAACCTTGTCATCCGAAGCAAGTGGTCTCCCGAATGCCTGGGGCCAAAGGTAGTCTGCAAAGGCCACGCAAGGCAGATTGCCATCTTCGATAAGACAGCCAGTCATGGCCGTGCGATGAGTGCAAGGTTCGTTGCATGACTGGATATCGGCCAACCAGCCTTCGCCGTCATGGCAGGCTCAAGTCCATGCCGAGCATTCTGGCAAGGCCGAAGGTGAACAGCAGAACAAACAGCAGCGCCAGCATGAAGGCGGCAGCCACCTTGCCGCCCGTGCGCAGCAGCGCGCGCCTGTCCATCCCCTTCTTGCCTTGGTCGTAATGCCACTTGATGGCAAAGAACATGCACGCGCCGAAGATGAGAACCTTGAACGTAACAAAGATTACAGGGACCCAATCGATCATTTTGAAAATTTCCAGCCTATGACTTGACACTGTCTACCGTAAGGAACACCGCTTCCCTAAGGAGAGAGGCGAAAACGTCGGCGATTGCCATACAAGAATGGGATCGCTACACGCTCTGAGGCATATTACTTAAAAGCAATTTCCATACATTGAGACAAAATGTCTGCGTATGAAAACCATACAAGATGACAGTTTGCCCGTTTGGCTGCCGCGATTGGCCGTGCATGGCGGGCCACGCTTCTTGCAGATTGCGGATGCCTTGCAGGCGGCAATGGCTGACGGTTCGCTGAAGCCGGGTGATCGTCTGCCCCCGCAGCGCCAATTGGCAGCACAGCTGAACCTCGACCTGACAACGGTCACGCGCGCATACGACGAAGCCAGACGCCGCCATCTGCTGGAAGGCCGCGGCGCGCGGGGTACTTATGTCGCGGCACCGAGAATTGAGCTGACCTCGGTCCTCGACCTGAGCATGAACACTCCTCCCCCACCCGCTGGCGTGGACTTCGACGACCTGCTGAAACAAGGCCTTTCTCAGGTAATGATGGGGGCAGACACCGCATTGCTGATGACTTACCACCTGGGCGGAGGAAGCGACTCCGACCGCAAGGCAGGAGCCAGATGGCTGGAGCCGATGTTTGGAGCTCTGGATTCAGCACAGGTTGTTGTCTGTCCGGGCGCTCAAGCGGCAATTGCCGCATTGATCCTGGCGCTGACGAAGCCTGGCGATGTGATACTGACAGAGCCGGCAAGTTATCCGGGCCTGCGTACTGCTGCGACCCAGTTCGGCCGGCGCATCGTTGCGGTGGAAGCGGACCAGCATGGGGTGGTGCCCGAGATGCTGGAGCAAGCCTGCCATCAGCACCAGCCTGGGCTGCTCTACCTCAACCCTACATTGCAGAACCCGACCGCCATCACCATTCCGGAGCGCCGGCGCAAGGAGCTCGCCAACATCGCCAAGCGCTGCAATGTACGCATCGTCGAGGATGATCCCTACTGGCTGCTTGCCGATGCACCGCCGCCACCTATTGCCACGTTTGCCCCTGAACAGGTGTCCTACATCTCGACCCTGTCGAAATGCCTGACGCCCGGCTTGCGTGTCGCCTTCGTGCTCATACGTGACCCGCATGAACGCGAACGCTTCCTGGTCGCGCTCAGGTCATTTGCGCTGATGGTCGCTCCTCTGACGGCCGCACTGGCCACACAGTGGATTCTCGACGGTTCGGCTGCTGCTTTGATGGAAGGCGTACGCAAGGAGGCGCGTCTGCGCCACTGGATGGCCAGGGATATTCTTGCGGGGAGGTACAGCGGCACTGGAGACGGCCTGCATGTATGGCTCGAGTTGCCAGGGTATTGGAACTCCTCACAGCTTGCGCGTGCGGCCGACAACGAGGGCATCGCCGTCACGCCGGCGGAGGCATTCGCAACCAGCGCCGCCAGCAGCGGCTCCGTCAATGCCATTCGCATCTCGCTGGGCAGTATCAAGGACCGTGGACGCTTGCAGACGGGCCTTCAAAAGCTGTCTCATCTGCTTGCACGAAGGCCAGAGCCGTTCAGCGCTGCGGTGGTTTAAGTGCCCGGGAAAGACGGTGCACCATTCAGGAGCGCCCTCAGTGCGGTCGCATCCAGGCCGGCTCAACCATCGACTGCGCCGGCTTTTTTCGCAGAGGACTCATACGGCCGCGACATATGGTCGTTCTAGGTTGAGCGGATGGACTGCAGCTTTCCGTTTGTAACAAGCGCTCTGGCAATCCGGTGCTGCCGACATTGCCCTATTACGCCATCATCACAAGGCCGGCCAGCCTTGATCAGACTGGGAAGGAGAGCCATGCACGACAGGCGCCGCATGTGATGAGTTCGCGATTCTGCACACTTGCTTTGCAAGTACACGCCGCCGGCTTCGCCCGACCCGCGTTGACGGAAATCCCTCATTGCCACAGGTTTCTTGCCGCCGCATTGTTGTGCCCTCCGCAAACTACCCCAGAGGTGCCCCATGGCTGAACCATCGACTCCCGACAAGCAACCGCAACCCGATCCGGCCGAACTCAATGCGTTCTTCCCCTCCCCCTACTCGCTCAGCCAGTTCACGTCGCCCAAGTCCGACCTGAGCGGCGCCGACTACGCGAAAACCTATCAAGGCAGCAAGAAGATCCTGATGATCGGCGCAGACGAGCGCTACCTGCTGACCGATAACGGCAGCTTTTTCTCCACCGGCAACCACCCGGTCGAGACACTGCTGCCCATGTACCACCTGGACAAGGCGGGATTCGCGTTCGATGTGGCAACGGTGTCGGGAAATCCCGTCAAGTTCGAGTTCTGGGCAATGCGTTCCGAAGACGAGACGGTCAAGGGCTTCTTCAACAAGTACCACTCGCAATTCAAGGAGCCGCTGCGCCTGTCGACGGTGCTTGAGCAAGGGCTGGAGCAGTACGCCGCCATCTTCGTCCCCGGCGGGCATGGCGCGCTGATCGGCATCCCCGACAGCCGTGACGTAGGTGCGGTGCTGGAATGGGCTGCGGCCAACAACCGGTTCGTCATCTCCCTGTGCCACGGACCTGCTGCCTTCCTCGCGGTTGGCGACAGCGACATCTACCGAGGCTACAAGATCTGCGCCTTCCCCGACGCACTTGATTCGCAGACCCCGGCCATCGGCTACATGCCGGGTCACCTGACCTGGAAGTTCGGCGAAAGGCTCAAGGCCCTGGGTTTCGAGATCGTCAACGACGGCATCTCGGGTGCCGTGCACCGGGACCGCCAGCTGATCACCGGCGACAGCCCTCTGGCTGGCAATGCGCTTGGCAAGCTCGCGGCCGAAACCTTGCTCAAGGAAGTTACGGCCTGAGATGAGCACTGCAATCGCGCAGGCGGCATTACACGGAGCCCTCGCCATCGAGGGCGCCCGCAGCCTTGCCGCAATCCAGGATACGGTGCGTGCTGTCGGCGCGCCGCTGGGGTACGACCGTTTTGTGCTGTTCTCGGCTTCCAGCGCTCGGGACGATGCGGTGGAGCGCATCTACTGGATCGAAGGCGACTGGTTCGGCACGGGCGCGCCTGTCGATGCTGAAACCTACGTGCGGCACTGCCCGGTGACGCGCCATATCCTGGAGACGAACCAGCCCTTCTTCTGGACCAAGACCAACGGCGCTCAGGGCGAGCGTTACAGCGTCGTCCGCGCGCCGCAAGGCCCGGGTATCCACGGTCTGCAAGTGCCTGTATTCGGCCTCCTGGGGCTGGAAGGCGCGATGAGCCTGGGCGGCGAGCGCATCGATGCCTCGCCGCAGGCCCGGCTGGCGCTGGAGCTGATCGCCCAAATCGCATTCCGCACGGCGCGCAGGCTGCTGGAGCTGCCCGCGCAAGAGGAACTCGGCCCCTTGTCCGATCGCGAACGTGAGGTGCTCGCATGGACGGCCGCCGGCCGGCGGCAGACGGAGATTGCCGCAACCCTCGGCCTGTCCGAACGCACTGTGGAAA
Source organism: Comamonas sp. HJ-2 (assembly GCF_053615495.1). Lineage (NCBI taxonomy): Bacteria > Pseudomonadati > Pseudomonadota > Betaproteobacteria > Burkholderiales > Comamonadaceae > Comamonas > Comamonas sp. HJ-2. The sequence goes on from NZ_JBSIFD010000037.1 coordinate 8,191, forward strand.
ACCACCTGCGCCGCATCCGCAAGCGCCTGGGCGTTGCCACGACGGCGCAGGCCATTCGCGTGGCGATCCGCAACGGAGAGATCGTCGCCTGACTATCCATGTCGGCTCACATCTCAAGTATCCCTTTGGAGCATGTAAACGGGGGGCAGGAACCGGCCACAGGAGCTCTTCAAGACATGGCTCTGCTGGCTTCTGCTCCCGGTTCGGGTCTATGCTGAAGTGGGTAGCGCTTTAATGGAGCGCAGAACATTGCGTGTGATGCTTTGCCGTTTGGCAAGGTCGGCAAGTCTGTTGGGCGTGTCCATGTTCAAGGCAAAGAAGACGGGGCCGCTGGGCCACTCTACCCAGCCCACCCACCAGCCGATTTTTCCGGTCCAGCCCGTTTTTGCACGCAGTATCCAGTCAGGCCCTGCTTCATTGACCATCACGTCCTTCACAAGCCGCTGGTGCTCGACCTGGAAAGGCAGTTGATTGCGGTAAAGCCGTTGCAAGAAAGCAATCTGCTCGAAAGACGAGATGGCGAGGTCGCCCTCAACCCAGAATGGCTTGTCGCCAGTGGCGACCGCATTGCCATACCCAATCTTTCGCATATAGGCGGTCTCACGTGCATCGCCGAGTTCCTTGGCGAAGCGCTCATACACCCAGACGGTGGAGTTCCTCATCGCGGAGCGCAGATTCTGGTCCACGTTCCAGGCCTGCACAGGTCGTTTCACGCCATCCCATTGAATAAGCTGAAATTCATCACGCAGCAGCCCTGCATCAAGCGCAAACAGGCTATGCGGAATCTTGAAGGTAGAGGCTGGCGAGTAACGCCGAGCGGAACGCGACACGTTGTAGACGTGGGTAGTTTCAGAGTTATCGCGTGCATCGAGAACAACGATGCTGCCTTGCGCATCGGCTTCTGTGAAAAACCGAGACCACTCGGCCATTTCCTGAGGCTGGGGGCCTGCCGCCGTCACTTGAGCAAACCCTGCGGCCAGGGCGGATAAGACCAGACTACGTCGATTCATGCGGCTAGTTTAAGGGGCAAACGAACCCGTCCTGAGTTGACCGAGACAGGAGCGGTGACACCTTGCCGTGATGGGCAGCGTCTCTTGCGGGCCGGACAGCGACAGCCGCAATCGCTTGAATCCACAGCCAGAGGCTGTCTTTCGAGCAACCAGGTCGGGCATAGCGAGCACTCCGGGAGTACGGACTGCAGCCTGAGCTGTCAATCGGCGCTCGCTGGCCCTTTAAGTTCAAGCTGATTGCCGTCCGGGTCTTTGCAGTAAATGGACAGGCCCATGCCGTCAGCGCCAAAGCGCCGCACCGCCCTATCCGCCTCAAGACCATGGCCAGCCAAATGGGCGAGGATGGCTTGCTCGTCAAAAGGCTCGATACGCAGGCAGAAATGATCGACATTTCTGCGCTCGCTTGAAGCCGCAGCTCCGCCCGCACGGCCTAAAGGGCCCTCAACATCCACCAGGTCAATCATGGATGCACCAGCTCGCAGGTGAACCATACCCAAATCCTCGCGACGCTTCACCAAGGTACAGCCCAGGACCGCTTGGTAGAAGCGGATGCTGCGCTCCAGGTCAGTGACGCGCAACACGATGTGATCAATGTGCTGAATACTGAATTTGCTCATGGCGATCTCCTGCTCCAGACATGCACACTCCTAATCGTATGCACTTGGTGTGATGGAACCCCAGACGTTCGGCGAGCGTCAGGGACATTCTTCTTGATCGGAAGGCCCGTGCTTGCTTGATCTTGTCAAACGCAGTTACGGCATGAGGCCGTCAATGTCCAACCAAAGGCTCGCATTGAGCATTTCGGCGTGAGGCGCTGATTTCCATTTCCTTTCGAGAAGTGTTCAGCGCACTGGCGCCGCTCCAGTGGGCCAATCACTATTTTTGTGCTCAAGCCAAGCCCACGCCGGAGGTGGCGGGGATCGCAGCGGCGGCAGGCCTGGCTGCTCCCGCTCCCTGGATCAGGAACACCCCGCCAAGAATCAGGAGCACGCCCAGCACACGCATGACGTTGATGGGCTTGGGCTCCAGTCCCATGACGCCGAAGTGATCGATCAATACCGCCACGACCATCTGTCCTGCGACCACGGCGACCAGAAATCCGCCGGCACCCAGTTTGGGTATCAGGGCTGCAGCACTGGCGACGTAAACAGCCCCCAGGACACCGCCGATCCACAACCACCAGGGACCGTGAAACGCATTGCTGAAATTCGGCATGGGGGCTTTGACCAGCATCAGCATGGGCACCATCACGGCCAGGCTGATCACCAGCGATGTGGCAGCCCCCCAGAAAGGGTGACCCAGAGCACGGCCTGCGTTGGCATTTGCAGCGGCCTGAAAAGGCAGGATGGCCCCCGCCAGCAAGGCCATGCCCAGTGAGGCGACCGTCATCAATGCCATCTTGCTGTTCATATCTGCCACTCCTTCAAATGTCTAAGCAATGTCTGAATGGTCTCGCATACGGATTAATTATAGAAATCGTTTATATGCACGTGTACTATTCTTCGCATGGATGATCTGCGCCGTATCGACCTCAATCTGCTGCTGGCACTTCACGCGTTGCTGACCGAGAAGCACGTGACCAGGGCTGCCATGCGCCTGCACAAGAGCCAACCGGCAGTGAGTCATTCGCTAGCTCAGCTACGCGAGCATTTCAATGACCCATTGCTGGTGCGCAAACAGGGAAAGCTGGAGCTGACGGCCCGAGGCAATGCGCTGCTGCAACCGCTCTCGGAGGCCTTGGGCAGCCTCAATACTCTGCTGGGAACACCTCAGTTCGATCCACTGCAGGCACAACGACGATTCAGGCTGTCACTGTCCGACTATGCGGCTCGTCTGGTACTTCCGGACCTGATGCGATATGTCCGCAAACATGCGCCCGGCTTTGACTTCGCCATCAGTCAGGCCAGCCGGGATGCCATGCTGGTACAGCTAGCCGATGGTGAACTGGACCTGGCTCTGGGGATCTTTCCCGATCTTGCACAAGACATCCAGGTCGAAACACTGTTTGAAGAGGATTTCATCTGTCTCGCAGACAAGGCCGTCAGTCCGGAAAAAGGAGGACTGTCGCTGGAGGAATGGCTGACGCGCCCTCATGTCATGCTGGCATTGAGGCCGGATGCGAACGACGAGATCGAGCGCGCACTCGCCGCCAAGGGACTTAAAAGGAGGATTGCGGTGGCCTTGCCACACTGGAGCGCTGCGGTTGAATTGCTGCCAGGTACCGATCTGGTTCTGACGATTGCCCGTCGTGCTGTCGGACCGCTGCGCTCATTCAAGAATCTGCGGCAGTTTGCGCCTCCACGCCAATTGCAACTGCCGAAAATGGCATACCAACAGGCCTGGCATGCGCGAAAGCACAATGATCCTGCGTTGGCCTGGCTCAGGCTTGCTGTGATGAACAGCTGCAAACCGAATGCTGGCCAGCAGTGAGTTGCCACAAGTCGCGACTTTTGCGGTAATTTTTCTTCAGTCTCCTGGACGCTGCCGATGACTGCGCATGTAACGATGAACGCCAAACAATTTGTTGAAAACTGGGTCAAGCTCAAATCAGAACTTCTTTTGTCTTTCATGAATGCTCATGAGGAGTCGGAGGTCGCAGCGCGGATCGAAGCTCTGGAGCTCACGCCCAAGCAGCACGAGCAACTTCGAGCGATTCTGGATTCGGTGCTGGGAGACACCATGTATACCTTGCTGCTGGGACTTGATGGCGCCGCGAGCATTGGAGGTGAGCAACAAACGTATACGCTTCATGATGAGAGCGGCAATCTCATCTCTGATTGCGGTGAGCTGGAAGCAGCTGCATGGGAAGCCTTTCACGGGCAGGATCAGGCACCTGAGGACGATTGACAAACCATGCCCAGCAGCTGGTCTGCGTCGTTTGCAGTCCTGAATTCATTGGTGAAGTAGGCGTAACTACGCGCTCTTGCTGCTTGCATCTCTTCAATGCGCTCGACTATGCTGGTTACATTGAGTCACGCAGCGCTAGGAGGGCACTTTGCCAATCATTGAAGTTTTTGAAAAGCTCACTGGTCGCAAATTTTCGGATGCAGAGCTCTTGCATACAAAGGTGCTCGCTTTCCCCGAAGAGGGAAAAAAGAGAGTTGTCTATGGACTGCTGGCCGAGGCTATCGACATTGACTACTCTCAAAAGTCACTTTCTGAGCTTGGCGAGCAAATAAGGCTGGCCCTGTCCAATATTGAGCGCCTTGCACCCAAAGCCTTCGTTGGTCAGAACATTCGTCTGTACGAGGGCGGCAACCACCTGGACATCATCAATGATGGGGTTGGGAGCATGGGCTGGTTGATTGTGGAAGACCACCTGACTTGATTGGACCTCAACGCCCCGGAATTCAGAAGCGCAGCAATCCCTTGTCCGGCTTCTGATACCTGTTGGCTGTCTGCGCAAACATCGCCGTGCTATCCGCTGCGCCGGTCTGGAGGTCGTTGCTTGCGAAAGAAGTTTTTAACTTAGCGCATCCAACTGATCTGAACTGGCTGAATCAGAAAGGCTCCCTTAGGAGCCTCCTTGCTTAGACAGAAGAGCTGTTTAATCCACAGCGACCATTACCGACGACGCTTTAATGACGGCATATGCGTTGTCGCCCTCTTTCAACCCCAGGGACTGGGCCGACGTCGAGGTGATAGAGGACGTGACTCTCACACCAGGGGCAACTTCCAGTGTCAATTCCGTGCTGACTGGGCCCGTGACAATCGAGACAACCTTGCCTTGCAAGACATTGCGAGCACTGATTTTCATAGTATCTGTATCTGAAGAAATGACGACGGACAAGAGCATATATTCAGCGACTTGATGGCTGTAGAAGCTCTGCCATATAGAGATCCTATCAGCCGCTGTATGACTGCAATGGGCCGAGCAACGACGGCCGCAATCGCTTGTCGGCTGCGGACATTCGCCAGCCTTTGTGAGTCAAATGCTCCTCAAAAATTACCGCTACATGCGCGATAGTCGATACAGACGATGCCCAAGCGGCCGATACACGTATTGTCCTGACAGGTTCAAATCATGACTTCCAAACGGAGCCAGCAATGACACTTCAGGACATCTCGGACAAGGTAGAAATCAACGAACTCCTGGCACGGTACTGTCATGCTTTAGACGAAAAGGACTGGCACTCGTTTCAAGCGATATTTCTTCCTGATGCGATTTTGGACTTCACCGCCTTTGGTGGACCCAAAGGCTCTCCTGCCGAGCTGCAAGAGTTTTTTGTACCAATCCTTGGCAGCCTGGCCTCGACACAGCACACAGTCTCTACCGTCAAAATTGATCTGGCAGGAAATAGCGCCACCGCCCGATCTGCGGCCATCGTCCCCATGACGGGCAAGACACCTGAAGGCAAAGAAACCACTTTTGTGAGCGGCCTTTGGTATGAAGACAGCCTTGAGCGCACAAAGGATGGCTGGAAGATCAAATCACGAAAGCAAGTTCGCAGTTGGGCCGCAAATATGGCCTGATCCACACGGTCTGAGGCATCGGTATCTATGCGATGGGAATCAAACCGATCAGGCAGGGGTTTAAGGGGTGCAGCGGGGCTATCTCCCTCTGAGCGACATCATTTCAATTCCCGTCGCGCCCCCTAAACTCCCCAGAAAACTCCCCTGGCGCTTTAGTGCTCGCAGCCACCCTACTCTGCCTAGTTGTCGACACGGTTCTCAGCAAAGCCAGCCTGTGATCGACCCGTTATAAAAGCACACTACTTCGAAAATAACCAAAAAAGGATGAATGTAAGAAACACATAAAACAGTACGCCAATTAACAGCAAGCCAGTAACAGTGACTACTCGCTGTCCATCACGTTTAAACCATAGAGATCCTGCTGCACTATAAGTGCGCCCTTCGTCGGCCCTTAGCGATTCGCCGCGCCACTGACCAAAACTTCCAACGATTACGACAATTTTCCCCGTCAATACCAGTAATAATCCAACGAAGCCAGATAGAAGTTCATCCACTGATAATCCTTAATCACCGTTTAGTGAAAATCTTATGCCTTGTCATCAGGCAAGGCAATTAGCGTGCATTATTTAAAGTCATGAACCGAGCGCCATATGTCTGCTTTTGGCCGATCTAAGGCTGTCGCTGACCGCCCCATAGAAAACGGACTTCATTGTGGATGTAATGATTAAATTTTGTCCACAATTAAGTCTCTCACTAAATTTATACGACTTCTTCTATTTTATAAAGGAAGATATAGCAAATACAATTAAAATTAAATACAAATTCAAAAAAGATAAAGCAAGAGCAAGCGATCCTTTTGTTTTATTTTTTAAGCATCGTCTCAACCCAACAAGAAAAGACTCCGAAGAGTCTAAATGCTTATTCATAGAGAAAAATATTGGAACAGAAATAATTGCAGAAAAAATAAAATAACAAATTAAATAAAATTCTGTGTCATCTGACATGTAGGTAGCTCTCCTCTAAAACACCCCCCTGCGGCAGGCATAAACACTATGACATATCGGGCGCTTATGGCCGTACCGCGACACTCGCAGCTCAACCAGAAGCCACTGCCCCATCGCCCCAGCATGGCCGCAACAGGCTACAACTCATGGCTGTAAACGATAAATCCGCTATGTCTGGCCAACTTGTCGTAGAGCGCACGGCCGACTGCATTGGTTGCTTGCGTTTGCCAGTAGACGCGGCTCGCGCCAGCCAGCGTGGCTTGCTCGTAGACGTTATTAATGAGGGCCTTGCCAATTCCGAGCTTGCGCCGTGTGGGGGCTGTGAAAAGATCCTGCAGGTAGCAGACCGGGCCAAGTCTGGGGGTGCTGCGGTGAAGCAGGTAATGAGCCAGGCCGACCACTTCTTCTTCATGTTCCGCGACTACCGCAAAAACTGGCTCGACGGGATTGAAGAAGCGTCCCCAGGTTGTCTCGGTAATTTCTCTGGCCAGTGCGGTAGTCCCTGCCCGTCCGTAGAAAGCGTTATAGCCGTCCCAGAGCGAGAGCCACTGATCAAAGTCTTTGGGTTGAATGGCTCTTACCACGACACCAGCTACAACGGCACTTTCAGGCATAGGACAGACTTTCTTGGCATGTGTCAGATTGATATTCGATTGCCTTTGCCGGTAGAGCCGGCTCTGCTCGGCCCACCGCGGCCGTTCACGACTACACCCTCTGCCGATCTCTCAGCACCTAGTAGCCCACCAAAGCCAAGCATGAGCCTAATAGCAAGTAGATCGCTCCCGCCGCGACGTCCCCAATCGCCGGCGTAAAAAGCTCGGCAAGCAAGAGCGAGATCCCACATATTGCCTTGCAGCTGATTCCTTCTGCATGGACAGCGCCGCGTATCAAAATGGCGCTTCCATTCGCAATACCCAACACACCCAGAATCAAAATACACCAACCAAAGACTGTCGCCTCACGATGCATGTCTGTCCTTCGAAGATTCTGGTGGAAGGGTAATTGCTGCTGAGTGTAGCTGGTAGCACTAAAGGACAGCTATTGGCCGAATGCAACGGCAGCGCACAAGCCCAAAGAGACATTGGTTAGCGAAGGCAGATGGCACTTTTTCAGACCTCTGCCAAATTTCTTAAGGATTGAGCCAATAATCAAGTGCTCTCCATAACAACCGAGGCCTTGGATGTCACCACTTTGGCTCTTTGCGCTCGCCACCTTTTTTGGCTACTTAGCCTACGACGCATTTCAGTTTCGCCATTCGGCGAATCATCGGGTTTGGGCGGTTCCCCCCGTGTCAGGCAGAGCTGTGGGCGCCGACCCCTTGTCGGTACGAGAACAAGGGACTTCGCGCTCTCACAAGTACACCGGGGCGGAAGGCATTCCAGGCTTGCACTGGGTCTTCTTGGTGATGGCTTTGGCATGTGCCGTTGCGGGTGCTTATTTCTGGATATTTGATTGAAGCAGTGCTAGTCCACTGCCTCATCTGTGGGCAGCCCGCTGCGCCTGGCCCAGCTCACAGCCGCCCCCATATTGCCGCTGACACCACCTTGCGTTAGCCTGCGGGCTCCACCATTGCTCAGGAGCCTGCCATGTCCCGTCGTTTGGTTCTTTCCGCCAGCACCGCCCTAGCGGCTGTCGCACTGATTGTGGGTTGCGGCGCCATGGGGGCGTCGGGCGGCAACCCCATGAGCTTCTTCATCACCAGCACCAACCCCGGCAAGGGCGGCGACCTGGGCGGGCTGGCCGGGGCTGATCGCTACTGCCAGTCGCTGGCTGCAAGCGTGGGCGCAGGCAACAAGACCTGGCGCGCCTATCTGAGCAATGCGGCCCTGAATGGCCAACCGGCCGTCAATGCGCGCGACCGCATCGGCAACGGCCCGTGGCGCAACGCCAAGGGCGTGGTCATTGCCACCAGCGTGGCCGACCTGCACAGCGCCAATGCCAAGGTCGGCAAGGACACCTCGCTGACTGAAAAGGGCGAAATCGTCTCGGGCTTTGGAGATGAGGTCAACCGCCACGACATCCTCACCGGCTCGCGCCCTGACGGCACGCTGGCCGTGCCCGAACCCGGCAAGGACACTACCTGCGGCAACTGGACGAAGAGCGACGGCGGCTCTGCCATCGTGGGCCACCACGACCACAAGGGCACCAACCCCGACCCTGTAGCCAATGCCTCGTGGAACTCGTCGCACGGCACGCGCGGCTGCAGCGTCGAGCAGTTGCAGCAGAGCGGCAGCGCCGGGCTGATGTACTGCTTTGCGACCAACTGATCGACGTGACAGGGCGGGCATCCGCCCGCCCAAGTCTTAGCAAGTCTTAGGCCTCGACTGTTATTGCTCCTGCTTCAGCCTCACCTGCACCGCATCGGACTGAAGTGCCGCCTTCAACTCGCGATAGCGCTGCAGCACCAAAGTCACAAAATCGTTTTCATGGCGGTCTACAGACAGCCAAGGGTGCAGCGCTGTCGCACCAGTTTGCTTGGCATCAGGCGTAAACAATGGGTCATCAGTGAGATACACCCAAAACGGCCACATCTCCTCAACGTCATCTGAGGCAGGCAATTGAGGTGCTGCTTGTATCAGTGCCTCTCCCAAGCCTTTTGCGGCTTCCTTGTCAAAGCTCGGGATATGCAGGCCCCAGTAAAAATTCTCCTCATCCGCAAAGCCAAAATACCACTCGAAGCGCAAAGTAACGTCTGGGCTACTTGTGAAAGGCAAAGCGAAATACGCCTTTCTTTTATGAGGAGATTCTGTGTTGATGCCCCATTGGGGCTTAACCCCTTCTTCAACGAAACGCTTATTGAGTTGTTCTTTCAACAGCTCTAACCGACTCGATTGCCACTGCAGCAGGGTATCGCGCAGCAATAGCGCTTGCGCTAAAGCCTGAGGGCTATTGTTGAAGGCTTGAGCAACATGTGCCAACTCTTTCTCGTCTACATAACCCATCGTTTCCTCCTCCAGCATGTCAATAAAGTCCTCTACAAACCAGCGCACTTTGGATGCCTGAATCTTCGGTACGCATTGCCTAAGCATCTGGAGCATCTGTGACCAAGAAACACATACCAAATGCCCCTGTTTGGTCAACTCTGTACGCTCAGCAAGCGATATGCTTTGCACGCCAGGTGCCCCGCGCCCCAAGTACACCAATAGCCAAGGCCTTCCCTTTGCCAACTGAGACAAGTGCTTTGCGTAGTCGGTTAATTGGCCTTCCTCATCTACGGATGAATACCAAGGCTTGTTTTCAATCGCCAACATGCCGTTTGGCGCTTGCAAGTGAACGCACAAATCGATGTATCTACGCTTATCCAACGAGCTAGTGGAATGCTCTGTTTCCACATTGCCGACAACGCTTTGACGAAGCCAAGCACTGTTCGGCCGTGGCATATCTACAGCCTCGCCGTCGTCTGCCCTAAGGTCTTGCTCTGTTGCAGCCGCTTTATCATCTTCACCGTCAACAGACAGCAGATGTTGCTTGCCCTGGGCATCGAGCACCAGGTCTACCCACGCATCCCAAAACAAACTGCCTTGGCCATGTGTTTCGTTGGGATCCAGTAACAGTGCAAGGTGACGCGACACATCCACTTCATGACTACGGTACACGCTAAAGGGCGAAAAATCGGGTGCCAACTGTGCAGCCATGAGTTGTTGGGCTTGCTGCCAGCCAGCCTGCCGGGCTTGCAGATTGCCCAGCAGGGCTTTCAAAGCATCCACACCTGGCAGAGTTGATAAGTGATGGGTTGGTGTCGCGCTCACGTATGCCTCCCTCAGACAAGCAGCATGCGTTTGTGCTGCTGCCTTTGACTATTTGAATAGCTAACTGCGCCTGATTTTCTTGACTTTCAGGTAGATAACAACCTGAAACTCAACAAATGCTGGCGCCTACAGCTATGAATTTTAGAACAACGTCAGATCGCTCTATTCTCTAGCGAGCAGATTCAATCTCAATGCCTTGTCTTATTTATATGGCAGGCGCCTCCACCGACCCCGACACCGTGCCGCAGGAAGGACAGACGCTGGAAATATGGGGTGTCGTCTCCAGCTGCATCAAACGCTTTGCAAGATGTAATTTGCCCTGATGGCACGCGCGGCTGCAGCGTCGAGCAGTTGCAGCAGAGCGGCAGCGCCGGGCTGATGTACTGCTTTGCGAGCAACTGAGCGGGATGAAAGCGCGGGCCTCGGCCCGCCCCAGTTCAAGCAGGGTGTCCTTGCCCTGTTTGAACAAGACTATGAAGATCACCACGCTCCCAGCACACCGATATAGCTGCCCAACTTGATGGCGAGCAAGCGCCGTCCCTGAGCGCTTCTCACGGTTCAGTGCTCACCGCCACCCTACTTTGCCTGGTCATCGAATCGGCGCTCAGCTAGGCCAAGGTCTGCAATCGACAAGCCGGCATCTGATGAGCTGGTGCTCGGTCCACTATTCATGAAGTGATCCTGACCATATAATTAGCCACCATATTATATTTTGGCTAACTAATGAAGCTTGAACAGAAGTACCAGGCGTTAATTGAAGAAGCACAACGACGCAAACTTCCCGATGTGGATGGCATCCAGCTGTGCTTTCAAGTGCTGTCGATGGCTGCAAACATCGACCGCGACTGCGCTGCTTTGCTGGCCCCTCATGGTTTGTCCGAGGGGCGCTTTGTGTTGTTGTTCCTTCTCGATGTGGCGCCTGACGGACTCGCCCCCAACGCGCTGGCCGAACAGGCTGGCGTGACCCGCGCCACGGTGACCGGCCTCTTAGACGGACTGGAGCGCGAAGGTCTGATTGAACGTCACGCCAACGCCGAAGACCGCCGTGCTCTTTGCATTCGGCTGACCTCAAAAGGAAAACAACTAGCCGGTACCGTTATCGACCAGCATGGTCGGTGGATTGCAGGCCTGTTTGGCAACCTGTCTGCACCTGAACGAAAGCAGCTGGCAGCGTTGCTGGAGAAAGTACGAGGCCCTGAATCGGACGTTGAATCATGAGGGATCAAGTCCGCAAGGGTGCGACGCGCACCGCTGACATTCCTCGGGACGTTCTGCACGCGCTATCGCGCGGGGAGTTGCAATGTGCAACGCTGGCCGAGTGCCTGGCAGTCGACCAGGCCGTACTGGCACGAACACTCTTTCCGGCACTTACGGCTCAAGCACTGAGCACGATCGATGAAGCCTGCCAACTGGGTGTGCTCAAACGCATGGCCCGTATCGGCGCAGTCTTGCTGGAAGCCCTGGGTACTGAGGGCATCGCACAATGCCAAACGCACCGCGCCGATATGGCACGAGGCTGGGCGTGTTTCATGATCGGTGCTCAGCCTAACCTGGATCTCGGTGTACGGCTGGCCGCAATGCGCCCGCTGGCAGACGATGCCCATTTTGGTGTGCGCGAATGGGCTTGGATGGCGATGCGGCCGCACCTGGTACAAGACCTGGCTGCGGCTATCACACAGCTGATGCCATGGACACAAGATCCTTCTGAACGTGTCCGACGATTCGCGTGCGAGGTTTTGCGCCCCCGCGGGGTGTGGAGCACGCATATCTCGCAGCTCAAACACTCACCCGAGCAAGCGCTGCCTTTGCTCTCAGCTCTGAAGAGCGACCCTTCGGTCTATGTGCAGGACTCGGTCGCCAACTGGCTCAATGATGCCGCCAAGGACCAGCCAGCCAGGGTGCGTGACATCTGTGCCCAATGGCTTCAAAGCTCCCAAGCCGCCGCCACACATCGTATATGTCAACGCGCACTGCGCAATCTCAAGTGAAAGTGGAACCATGTCTCATTACCTTGTAGAGCTCTACACCCCCAATTCGGCTTGGCTCGCGCTGTCCGCCGAACAAAGGCAACATTTTCTTGGCGGCATCGGACTCGCATTGAATCAACTCTCCAGCCTCGGTGTCGAAGTCCTCTCCCTGGCAGAAACGGACTCCAGCATTGACCAGGGAACCGCGCATACATTCCTTGGTATTTGGCGCTTTCCTGACCAGGCCGCTCGTGACGCCCTGCTGGCGGGCATCAAAGCCAGCGGCTGGTACGATTATTTTGACCATGTGAATGCAGCCAGCACTCAAGGGGCGGCGGATATTCACTTGGCTGCTCTAGCTGCCGCGTAGCGCAGTCTTTCGGATAGTGCCTGCATGCTCTGCAATACATGCGGCTAGTCATTTCTAGTGCCCACTAATGCCCGCTGATGCCCGCTAATGGCCGCCCCCCCACAGTCACCACTGCGGGCTGGCCAGCTTTCGGCACAGCATATGCAACTCAACATGGCCCCCCGGATTCGCACAGAACCGGGTGCAGGATCGAGTGGAAAGCATGCGATATCAACGTGGATTCATGGCACCGGAGTCGCATCAACCGCTACACTGTACATATGCACAGTCATCGTCTCATGAGTGGTATGCCCGTCCAACTGATTGCGTCCCCGGTTACTTTGCCGCTGGCTGATCGCAGCGCGCGCGCAGGCTCGCCCGCCAATGACTTCGCTGGCAAGCGGCTGGATATTACAGACCTGCTGGTCACGCACCCCAAAGCCACGTTCCTGCTGCGCGTGGCCGGCCCGTCCATGCAGGAACACGGCATCGATGACGGCGATATCGTCGTGGTAGACAGGGAGTTGCGCGCTCGCGATGGCAGCATCGTCGTGGCAGTTGTCGAGCGCGAGCTCGTCATCAGAGCGCTGGAGAGCGATGGCGACACCTGCAAGCTCAAGGCAGGCGCCCCCACCTACCCCGATATCGTGCCGCCAGAAGGACAGACGCTGGAAATCTGGGGTGTCGTCACCAGTTGCATCAAGCGCTTTGCAAGATGAATACATGCGCGCGCCAGCCCAACACAGGCGGCCGTTGAAATCTGATTAGCTCCCAGAAAAGCGCCTGCTAACGAATAAAGGCAATGTAGCTCTCTACATTGCCTTTTTCTTTGGTTTATTACAGTGACCCAACATCGCACTGCGGGCCGGGGTTAATGCATCAGTAACTAATTTTTACAGATAATGCTCCGCATGCATTTTCTGCCTGCCTTGACTGCCGCAGCATTTTTGCTGCCAGCCACCACTATGACTCAAGCCATAGCGCAGCCTATTTATCGCTGCGGCAATTCCTATTCTCAAGAAGCATGCAAAGGCGGCAAAGTGGTGGAAGACAAAACCACCACTCTGCATAGCGGCCACTCAGGCAGCACCGTTTATCTGTGCAAAGGCCATGGCGGCGGGCTTTTCTGGAGCAGCGCGCAATGCGGCCAGCACAACGCTTTTCTCGAACGTACTGAAACCGTGCCCTCCGACCTGCCCTGGGATCAAAAAGTCGCCCAGGCCGAAGCCCAATGGCGCAAAACCCAGCGCAATACCGCAGCCCCTGCGGTTGTCTACCAAAACCGCCCTACCCAACCTGCCGAGCCCGGCAAAAAACAAGTCTGTGATGCACTGGAAGAACGCGTCAAAGCGCTGGATAGCATGGGACGCGCAGGCAGCCAGTATTACGACCTGGATTGGGTGCGAAGGGAACGCAAGGTTGCTCGGGATGAGCAGTATCGGCTGAAATGTTGAGACTCGAAAAATGCAAGCGCTAAAAGCAATTGGGAAAATCCCATGCAAGCACTTATATATGATGCCCTCACAAACAACTTGAAGGAGGAAATGTGGAGTTCTATGAAAGCCTTAACAACCTTGCCGCAAAAATCCGACAGCAGGGCCAAAACATCTCAACGGAAGAAGCAACAAAAACGGCATTCGTCATGCCATTTATTCAATCCGTATTGGGATATGACGTTTTCAACCCTTCAGAAGTTGTTCCAGAATTCATCTGCGATGTAGGCACCAAGAAAGGTGAAAAGATCGACTATGCCATTTTCAAAGATGGTCAAGTCCAAATGCTGATCGAATGCAAAAAGCTCGGTGAGCCACTGAATGTCAACCATGCAAGCCAGCTTTTCCGCTACTTTCACGTCACGACCGCAAGAATCTCTATCCTCACGAATGGACGGGTCTACAAGTTTTTCACAGACCTGGACGCTCCCAACAAAATGGATGAAAAGCCATTTTTGGAGCTAGATCTACTGGATATCGATGAGCACGCGGCACCAGAGCTTCGCAATCTCACGCGCTCCGCATTTGACGTTGACTCCATCATCAGTGCAGCAGGCGAACTGAAATATATCGGTCAACTCAAACGTGAATTAGCCAATCAGTTCAGCGACCCATGCGAAGAATTTCTTCGATTCTTTACTGCCCGTGTCTATGACGGAGCAATCACTGCGCGTGTGCGTGAACAGTTCCAGCCACTGCTACTTAAAGCAGTCACCCAGTTCACCGGCGATTTGGTCAATGATCGATTAAAGTCAGCAATTACTGGAGTTGCACCACAGACTCTGGTGGCTCAGCCACTTGCTACAGATGATGCTGTGAAGTCAGAGAAATCGACCGATAAGCCAATAGCATCACAAGATGAGGAAACCGCTCGCATCGAAACAACCCCTGAGGAGATGGAAGGGTTCTTCATTGTGAAGTCGATAGTGCGAACAAGTGTTGAGCCGGAACGCATTGGTCACAGAGACACACAGAGCTATTTCGGCATTTTGCTAGATGACAACAACCGCAAGCCCGTTTGTCGCCTCCACTTCAATCGCAGCCAAAAATACCTTGGAATCTTGGATGCAGAAAAAAAGGAAGTGCGCCACCCTCTTAGCAAACTGGACGATATCTACAACTTCTCCACGGAGCTTATAGCAGCGACAAAGCTTGTCGCGTAACGCAAACAACGACCCTAAAAAAGCCCGCTCGCGCGGGCTTGTTTGTTTCGAAGGTGGTGACAAGTGTTCCCTACAAGTAGCAGTTTGGTCACCAAGCCTGCTTGCGCATGGCTCCCGCTTTACGGTGGGCCGTGTGGGGACCCCCGCGAGGGTGTGCCAGTCCTACTGCCGATCGACCAGCCCTGCCTCTCTTGGTTGGTGAGGTGATGGGCTCATACCTTGCTCAGTAGGAGCCTCATCATGGCTGACAACAGCATTGGTTCGTCCGTAACCTCCCTCCCCGCTCGTCCAGAGCTTTCCGTCGATCACGGAACCGTCACCACCACCAGTCTTCAAATCGCAGAGCACTTTGGCAAACGTCACGCTGATGAGATTCGCGCTATCAAAAGGCTCGACGCTACTGCCCAATTCACTGAACGCTATTTTGCGTTGAGCGATTTCACTGACTCAGCAGGCCGTACGCTCCCCACCTACCGCATAACCCGCGACGGCTTTACGCTTCTGGCCATGGGCTTTACCGGCAAGGAGGCACAACGCTGGAAGGTCACGCCTTTAACCGCATGGAAGCCGCGCGGCAACAGCCTACGGACACGCAGCACACGGAGCAGGCCTTTTCTATGGCCGCAGAGGCCGCAGCGCAGGTGCATCGCGCGGTGTTCAATGCGGTGATGGAAGCTGACCCAGTCGAGTGGCAGCACAGCCGCTATCCGCTGAACCTGAACTACGACAGCCAGGGCCGCCCTACCCAGCCCCATGCCCAGCCGATTGCCCTGGCCATACAAAAAGCCCCTGACAGGGGCTTTTGTTCAGGCCTCTGGCTTGGAGGGCCAGAACATCTCTCGCACTTCGGGTGCGTAGTACGGCAACGCAAGCACTGCGCCAAATAGTGCAAAGCCCAAGGCCGATGTCGCGTTCCCCAGGCCGGACAGCACAATCGGCGGGCTGAAACAGGCGACGACTACGGTCGCAACAGAAGACCACAGGGTAAACCGAGGCGCCCATGCTCTGAACCGCAGCAGCCCGTAAAAAGCAATGAGGCCGAGCACCACGAGCACAGAGAGCGCCAGCAAAAAGATCCAGTCCGTGGGGCCGACTTCCGACTGCATCAAAAGGCTCTGGGAAAGATCGGTCAGCTCATGGGGCACCAGATCGAAGCCATATTCCGCCAGCATTCCGAATAACGGGATGCCCAGCGAAGCAATCACCAATGCACGATACGTCGATTTGCCCATACCCTCTCCAAGTTGCTATGGGTGAATCGTACTACCGCCCTTCCCGCACCAATCCGCTGGTAGCGATCTGCACCGCGGATGCGGCAGGCCACGTGTGGCACCGACGAGGCGCTGGCAAGCACCTCAGACTACGCAAAACCTGCGCAGTTAAACGGACCGCTGCCCGTCCGCCAGCCGGCGCAGCAGCTGGAGTTGTTCGCTCTGGATGGTGATGAGCTCACTCCACTGCGTTTTCTGCAGCTCGTCGATTTTTTGGTGCAGCAGCATGATTTCCAGCTCGGCCTTGAGGTTGACTTCGTAGTCGTGCTCTCCGCGAATGCGGTCCTTGTCTGCCTGGCGGTTCTGCGACATGAGAATGATGGGCGCCTGTATGGCCGCCAGCATGGACAGAAACAGGTTCAGCAGAATGTAGGGATACGGGTCGAACGTGGAGCCGCGCGCCCAAAGCAAAAAGGCGTTGAGGCCCACCCAGACCAGCATGGTTGCGCAAAACAGCGCCACAAAGGCCCAGGAGCCGCCAAAGGTGGCGACGGCATCGGCTGCGCGCTGGCCGAAGGTGGGCGGTGTCTGATCTAGCTCCTGGTCCACATTGCGTGAAATGTGCTTGCGCCGGGCAATGTGCTGGGCGACCTTGAGCGCTCTGGCGTCCAAGGTATCTGCGGAGGCACCAAACAGCCTCTTCGCAACGGCATCCGTATTGAGCATGGGACTTCCTTGTCATCCGAAAGATGAGGACATTGTCTGGATGCTACCCAAGCCTGGAGCTTGCCTTGCGTCCTGTCGTGCTGCCGCCACCGTCATGCGGCAACAAGCACAAGCGGGGGAATGCTTGAATATTGACGCCAGGTGTTGCAATGGCTGCCTTCGAGTGTGAGTATGGGTAGGCAATCGTTCGGATTGCGTAGCTACCGCTGATGCCCAAGGAGGCTGAAAATGTTCAAGCACATTCTGATTCCGACAGACGGCTCGAAACTCTCCGAAGCCGCGCTGCGCTCGGGCATGCAGTTGGCCAAGGAGCAAGGCTCCGAGGTGACGGTGCTTTATGTGATGCCGGACTATTCGGCCTTGATGTATAGCGGCGAGGGGATGGTGGCCTACAACCCCAGCGAGATGCGCCGGGACGCCGAACTATCGGCCGACACAGTGCTAAAGGCGGTGCAGGACATTGCCAAGGCCGAAGGAGTGGATTGCAAGTTGGAGCGGACGATGAACTTTTCGGTGCACCAGGCCATCATCCAACAGGCCAAGGACAGCCACTGCGACCTGATCTGCATGGCGTCCCACGGTCGCAAGGGCCTTGCCGGCATTTTGCTGGGCAGCGAAACCCAGCGCGTGCTGGTGAACAGCGGCATTCCGGTGCTGGTGCATAGGCCTGTGGTCAAAGAGGTCCGAGCCGATTCCCACTGAATTTCAGGCCTTTTCTTGCCCATCAAAAAAACCGCTTGAATACCTACTTCTGGGTGTTGCATCAGCCGCCCCGGAGTGTGAGTATGGGTTTGGCAATCGTTCGGATTGCGTGGCAACCCCACAGGCGCTGGCGCGCAAGGAGGCTGAAAATGTTCATGCACATTCTGATTCCTACGGACGGCTCGAAACTCTCCGAAGCCGCGCTGCGCGCGGGCATGCAGCTGGCCAAGGAGCAAGACTCCCAGGTGACGGTGCTGTATGTGATGCCGGACTATGCCGCCTTGATGTACAGCGGCGAGGCGATGATGACCTACAACACCAGCGACCTCAACAAGGACGCCGAGAGAACGGCCGACAGGGTGCTGCAGGAGGTGCAGGACATTGCCAGGGCCGAGGGGGTGTATTGCAAGACTGCGCGAGCCATGAACGCCTCGGTGCACAAGGCCATCATCCGGCAGGCCGAGGAAAGCCACTGCGACCTGATCTGCATGGCATCGCACGGCCGCAAGGGCATTGCCGGCATTTTGCTGGGCAGCGAAACCCAGCGCGTGCTGGTGAACAGCCACATTCCGGTGCTGGTGCACAGGCCTGTGGTCAAAGAATGAGACTGCTCACCGCCAGCGGATAGCTGCGATCAAGCCGCCCAAGCCTGCGGCGGTGATGCCCGATCCGGCCAGCACATAGGCCACTGCGATACGGCGGGCATGGCAGTCTGCGGCGGCGGCATTCAATGGTGTGGTGACGGTCACTTTGGAAAGCATCATCAGCGCTCCGATCCTTGGGCTTTCAAGGGTTGGGAACGAAAGCCTCAGTCGGTCTGAACGCCTGGGGCTTTCGCCTTTTCTGCGGGCTTGGTCAGTGGGTCGCCAGCAGTTGCCTGTCCACCTGCCCTATCAAGGCATTGACCTGGGCATCTCGGCGCTCGACCAGGCTGACCAGCACTCCAACCACGCCCGCGCTTGAAGCAGCAAGGGCTGGCACCACTCCCAAGCCATGTTGCAGTACGAGTTGGGCACTTGTGCGGGCATTCAAATGGAGCGCCATCGTGCAAGCGTCAGGCAGGAAGGCGCACGAAAAGGTCTTGGTAAAAATAAGATTTTTCTTATTTTTTCGCATAGCCATTGATTACATACTTCACGCAGCTTTGACTGGATTTTTAATCTCCTCGGATATTCACTGATAGGATGCCAAATGCCAAATGCCAAATGCCAAATGCCAAATGCCAAATGCCAAATGCCAAATGCCAAATGCCAAATGCCAAATGCCAA
>NZ_JBSIFD010000038.1:0-5495 GCF_053615495.1 Comamonas sp. HJ-2
ATGCGCCGAATAATGTTGTGCTGGCTGGTGGTGGTGGCCTTGATGGGAATTTCGTCTCAGGCAGAGGCGATGTGTGATGTGACTGAGGGGGGGCTCCAAACGTTGACGTTCGATGGCCCGGGAGAGCTCATGGTGCCTCGTGATGTACCGGATGAGACTCTGGTCTTTACTGACATCAAGTCACTCGCTAGAGACATCCACTTCAACTGCTACACCAATGCAAGTCTGTTTGGGATACTCGCCGCTCCTGCACGAGGACCGACTCCAGTAGATTCGCCTTACTTTCCTACCGGCACACCCGGACTGTCGTTTCGAATAAAGGCGCAAAACGGGAGCTTCATACCTCCTCCGATGGCGCAGAAGGTCGGTCAATGGATACTGTCCAGGCACATGACACTGGAACTTCTCAAGACTTCGGCATTTGAGCCCAGCGGCCAGATTAAAGCAGGCGAGATCGGAACCCTAAAGCTTGGACCCGATATCCTCGTCACATTTAGACTGGCTCGACCCATAAAATTTATCGCAGGCTCCTGCGAGAGTCCGGACGTGAACGTTCCCATGGGGGATGACTATATTTCGTCCGATTTTGATGGACCAGGTACCCGTACCATACCGGTCTCCTTCAACCTGAATCTAAACCGATGCCCACCTGGAATGGGCAAGGTCAATTACACCTTTGTTGCGTTGACAAAGGTCATTGACGCCAGTCAGGGAATCGTCGGGCTTAATAATGGATCAGGCGCCATTGGAGTCGGGCTTCAAATCAGAGACGGCAATGACGTACCTCTTGCTTTGGATACTCCCCATACATTTACAGGCTACGACTCCCGCCAGGGCGGTAGTTTTCAGATCCCGCTGAAGGCGAACTATTACCGATTAACAAACGAGCCTGGATACAAGCCTGGAACCGCAAATACAGAGCTGATATTCATCATGAGCTACTTGTAGGCTACCGGCTCCAAGATTTGAAGTCCCTCATCCTCAGGGCTTGAGCCGGCGGCCGAGCTCCACCTGGGCGAAAAACGCGCTGGCCAGCTTCAATATCTCGCTGGGCCGGCGCAGTTCCTTGACCCGCGCTCCAGTTCCTTCATGCGCTGAAGCTCGCCGGTCGCTGTGCCTTCGCGTACGCAGGCATCGACCTCGGCACGCTTGACCCATTCGTTCAAGGTCTGCGACACGCAGTCAATCCCGGAAGCGATGAATCCGATGCTTGCCCACAGTGATGGGCCCTCCCCCACGTTGCTCCTGCACCAGCCTCACCGCGCGCTCTCGAACCTCGGGGGAGAGCTTGTTCGACCTCTTCATGGCTTCATCTTCCCAGGCGCTGAAGCCTCCTTGTTAGCTCGAACGCAGCAGCGTTGCCAGCCGTTGCTCGATCCACAAGGCCGTAGCGCCCAGCTCTGCACCTTGCAAATTGAGCATACGCACGGCTAACGGCGGAAGCTGCAGTTCCGCGCAGTCCAGTGCCACGATGCGGGGCTCAATATCGGGTGCTTGCGCGATATTGCGCGGCAGAATTCCCCAGCCTATGCCGTCGGCCAGCATGTCGGCAAGCACGTAGAAGCTCTCCGAGCGCCAGATGCTCGGACTGATCACGAGGTCTTCAACACCCTCGATGTGCATCACCAACTGCCGGTGAGAGGCCAGGTCCTCGCGCTTGATTCCATTGCACTTGGCCAGCTCGTGGTCGCGCGATACGAACACCATCTGAGGTACGCCAGCCACATAAGTTTGAGCAAACTGAGCGCCTGCCGGGCCTCGGTCAAACTGGAAGGCAAGCTCAGCTCGACCTGATTGCACCTGGCGTGCGACTTCTGCCGCCGTGCCATTGAGCAGGGTCAACTCCAAAGCCGGGAACTGGTGCGCCAACTCCTGCAGCAGCCTGGCAATCGGCGGATAGGGCAAGGCTTCGTCGATAGCCACGCAAAGCTTGGCTGTCTGGCCATGCGACAGCTTGCGCGCGCGCAGGTCTAGCGCCTGGGCCTGATTGAGCAAGGCCCGTGCCTCCAGCAAGATGACTTCGCCAGCCTGCGTGAGTCGCACCGACCGGCCTACACGATGAAACAACTCCAGCCCGAGGTCCGCCTCCAGCAGTCCCATGGCCATGCTCACCGAAGATTGAGTTCGGCCCTGGCGCCGAGCGGCCTGGGTCATCGAGCCACAGTCCGCCACGGCGACAAATTGGCTCAAACGTTCTAGTGTCCATTCCATAAATCAATTTTACTGATTGATCTGAACTTTTCTCAAACAAAAAATTGATTGATCATTGGCAACATGGTCGCTTCAAGCGGCCTCTCCAACCATTGAACGAAAGAATCCATGACGACATCCATTCAGCTAAGACCGTTGGAGCGCGACGATTTGCGCTTTGTGCACCACCTGGATAACAACGCCAGCATCATGCGGTACTGGTTTGAAGAGCCTTATGCGACCTTTGATGAACTGACCAGCCTCTACGACTCACACGTTCACGACCAAACTGAACGTCGCTTTGTAGTCGAGCATGAAGGGGCCCGTGGGGGGTTGGTTGAGTTGGTGGAAATCGACCTGGTACACCGTCGAGCGGAGTTCCAGATCATTGTTGCTCCTGATCAGCAGGGCAAGGGGATTGCCACTCGTGCTACTCGTCTGGCGCTTGACTATGGCTTCAAGGTTCTCAATCTGCACAAGATCTTTTTGCATGTGGACAAGGAGAATGCCAAGGCTATCCACGTCTATACGAAGCTTGGCTTTCAGCCGGAAGGTGAACTGGTCGATGAATTCTTTGCCAACGGCCAATATCGAAGCGTGTTGCGCATGTATTTGCTGCAGAAAAGTTACCTCAACAAGGAATGAATCATTGAAGAGCCTCTGGGCTCAGTAGTTCATTGCGCCAGCAGTTCATTGCATCAGTAGTACTGGCGTCTTGCGGCACATGCCAACGTCGCTGGCAATGGCTTGACCATGGCTTTGCCGCGCCGGGCCACCTGGGCTTGAGGATCTCCTGCCGATGCATCCGATAGACACCGTGCTGCATGAGCTGCAGCACCGCGACCGCCAGCGCAGCCGCCTGCCACGCGCTATGAAAAGCAAAGCAGCTACCGCCAACCCGGCAAAGCTATTGGCAGCAAACTGCTTTTAAATCCAGTTAGAGCAAGCGCAACGTGCTCACAAATTCATATGTAGAAAGCACAAAATTATTCATAGATGAATTAAAAATAGATATTTAAATACATCTATGTATCAAACAAGCACGCAGACAACAATGAAGTCACCTGCTGTCGCATGCAAGCAATGCTTTAGAGACAAAAATAATTCATAGATTTGCATGTTTTTGCCAAAACACTAATATCTATGCATGCCACGCCAGAACACATCGCCCACAGACTACCCGCAAGCCGTACTCCAGCAGATCGAGCTGCTTGCGCAGAACATTGTCATCGCCCGCAAACGGCGCGGCGAGTCGCAGGCGCAGTGGGCCAAGAAGCTGGGCATATCGCAGCCCACCATGGCGCGTATAGAGCGTGGCGACCCGTCCGTCGCCATGGCCTCGTATGTGATGTGCATGTGGCTGATCAATCAGGCCGGCGGCCTGGCCGACCTGATCGCGCCGCAGAACGACCATGCGGCGCTGGAGAAGGAAGTGGCCAAGATACGAACCAAACGCAAGCCGGCGGCCTCTCCGCGAGCGATAGCTGCAGCACCCTCAGCCCCGTCTGAGGTCCTTGCACCCACCCGCGCCACCACCGAACATGCACTGGAGAAACTGCAGCAAACGCCGGCCTTTCAGCTTGGCTCGGCCATCCGAAACATGCCCGGGGGGCGAATTAGGGAAGCAATATCAAAGCTCCCAAGCGCTCAGATAGAAAAAGCCATGTCGCCCGGCCTCAAGGCGGTGATGGCATTTCACAACTCACCGACTGGGCAGATGCTTAAAGCTGCCAACAAGAATTCGGAAGGCCTGGCCGCCCTCGTGGCCAAAACAGACCCTAAAAAGAAATGACCCAGACCGTCTCGCCACGCTCCTACGTGCCGCAAGACCAGCTCTATGTGTGGGCCATGGTCAACCCTGCGGCGCCCACACTGGTGGGCGAGCTCAGCCTCTCGCAGCTGGTGGCAGACTGCGCCACTTTTACCTACACACAGGACTGGTGGAACTTTGCGCTCAGCGAGGACATGCCCATCGTCCAGGGGCAGATCTTCAGCACTGGCGATAGGAACACGGCCCCCGGCGCAATTGACGACGCCCGCCCCGACCGCTGGGGCGAGCGCATCATTCGCCACATCGACCGGCCTGCCCGCCTGTCCATTCTGGAAATGCTGCTCTTCGCGGGTGACGACCGCTTTGGCGCGCTGGGAGTGTCGACCTCGGCAGAGCAGTACATTCCCCGCTACCTTGGGCCCTATCCGCAGTTGAAGGATCTGGCCCAGCTCGCCGCCGCGGTAGAAGACGTGCAGACCCAGGCCCCGATCACCGCAGAGATACAGCGCCTTATCCAGCCCGGTGTCACCCTCGGCGGCGCGCGGCCCAAGGCATTGCTGCAGACGGATAACGGCCCCTGCGTCATCAAGTTCAGCGAGCTCGACGACCCCGTGGACACCCCGCTTATCGAGCACGCCACCATGACGCTGGCCGCACAGGCCGGCATGTATGTGGCCGACACCGCCGTGCTGCCACTGCCGCCACGCTACGGCAAGGCGCGGCACGCACTCACCATCGAGCGCTTCGACCGCCTGGGCCCCTACCGCGTGCACTGCCAGTCCGCCCACACCGCCCTGCGCGCTGCGGGGCTGGAGCAAAGTTACAGCAATCTGGCCACCATCCTGCTGCGCCTGGGCCACCCGGACCGGCAGAACGCCATGCGCGAGGAGCTGTTCCAGCGCATGGTCTTCAACATCCTCATGGACAACACCGACGACCACGAGCGCAACCACAGCATCAGCCTCAATCTGGCAGACGGCTACTACGACCTCACGCCCGCCTATGACGTGGTGCCCAGCCTGCAAAACCTTGGCTATCAGGCACTCGTCGTGGGTACCGCAGGCTCCGAATCCAGCCTGGAAAACGCACTCACCCAGATCAACGAGTACGGCATCAAAATGCCCCGCGCCATCGAACTGATACGGCAGATGGCCGCCGCCGTCGATCGCTGGGCCGCGCACTTTACTGCGCTGGGGGTCAGCAAATCCGACATGGAGTTGCTCGCCGCCAGCATCGACCGCGATGCGCTCAGATCGCAGAGACAAGTCTTTCTGTAATAGCTAAGCACCTCTCACCTCAACAAAAAGCCCGCAAGGTTCCAGACCTGGCGGGCTTTCTTGATTCCCAAGGGATCTTGATGACCGACAGCTCAGACCGCGAACAATTGCTTCGCAGCTAAGCAGAGGCATCAGAGATAAGAAAAATCCTCAAAAAGACAAAGAAAGTAATTTTTTCTTGGGCGTGTCCGAATTTTTGTGTAAACGGTTCGGACTTCAATTGACGGAGATGCGGTCTCCGAACTGAATGGTAAAGC
>NZ_JBSIFD010000039.1:0-29988 GCF_053615495.1 Comamonas sp. HJ-2
GAGCCTTACGGCTCAAGCCAAAGGGTGGGTCAGTTTGAGATGGAAATGGCGGGTCAGTTTTGCGTGGAAATTAACAGGCACGGAGCTGGGCGCTGCTGGCCAGCAACCTGCTGCCACGGCCGCGCCAGAGCTGACACCCTCTCAGGCCATGGGCCTTGACCCGAACGCGGGCGCACTTTCCAAGGCTGCCGCCATGGCTGTGGATTCTGGCGCTTCCCCTGTGGTGCAGCCCCAGGTCGCGCCAGTGGCAGAGCGGCAGGCAGCGCCCCAGGTGCCTGCCGGCGTGGATCCGGACACCGGCGAGGTATCGCTGCAGGCCCAGATGGACGAGCTCAAGAGCCGAATTGCCTTCATGAATCAGCAGGGCGCGACACAGGGCTGGGACGGCAATAGGGCTGCCCAGCGCAATGCGCTGCAGACCCAGCTCACCCGGCTGGAGCTGCAGGCCGCTGGCGGTCAGGAGCGAGGCGCTTCGACCGCCGGCGCGCCAGCACCCGTGCAGCTGACCGGCATCAACCAGATCCTGGCCAAGCAGGTCCCTGACATGAGCGAGCAGGAGCTGCAGCAGGCCATTGCCCATTACGGCCCCAAACACAAGCGCACCAAGAAGCTGGAAAAAGCACTCCAAGCGCTTGCGCAAAAACCCCTGACAGCTATTGAATCAGGAGCAAATGGCAATGTCTCTCAAGCCGATCAAACCCAGCAAGGCAGCGCGCAACCTGCGCAAACAGGAGCAGCGCAAGCTGGCCAAGATGCAGGCCAGGGGGTAGGCAATGGCACCACCCCAACTGCGAACCCTGGAGCGCAAGACCAAGGCGCGAGCCTTGCGAAAGCTCAAGCGAAAGTCTCGGAAGCAGCCGGCGCGGCCCAAGCAGCCGTAGGCAAGGCTGCCCAGATCGCGCGTGAAGGCAATGCCGAGCGCGAAGCCCAGCGCCAGCGACAGCTTGATGCCAGCGAACGCTGGACACGCATGACCACGGTAGAGCGCCAGGCCGTGACGGCCACCGCGCCAGGCCTGAACCCCATTGCACGCAAGAACCTGCACACCCGTGCATGGCCGGATATTGGCGAGAAGATCCGCGACAAGCTGATAGATTCGCTGGTGCAGCCGCTTGTGGCGCCTGCCAGTAAAGCGCCGGATGCTCCAGCGGGCGTAGCAAATGCAGCGCCTGCTGCTGTCTCCGCAGAGGCCCCGGCGAAGCCTGCAGCGCAGCCCGTGGGCGATGAAAAGCAGTTCGCGGCAGAGACTGGTACGCTGGGCATTCCACGCGCCGAGATGCCCCAGGTGCCCACGGCCAACCATGGCGGCCTGGTCAAGCACCTGAATGCCCAGGGCATTGCCCACGAAAACACGACCGTGGACGCGGCCCAGCTCAAGCCTACCCAGGCTGAATATTCGCCGTCCAAGGTGGAGGCCGCCAAGAGCGTCACCGGCGACCGCGCGGTGATCGTGTCGAGTGATGGCCACATCATTGACGGCCACCACCAGGCAGTCGCGGCAGCCGAGGAAGGCAAGCAGGTCAAGGCCATTGTGCTGGATGCACCGGTGGAGCAGGCTCTTGCAGCGGTGAAGGCTTCGCCAAGCGCGAATGCCGCTTCTGTGCAGGAGCAGCCTGATAGTGGCGACTTTCCTATGTCCGAAGCTGTGCAAAGCTACAGCGGCATTTCCCACTCGGGCCGCAGTCGCGCCGATGGAGACAAGCAGGCCTTTGAACAGTTCATGGAGTCGGCGCGTGCAGCTGCTGAAAAGCTCGCCACTACTGACGCTCAGCGCGATGCCTTGGCAGCAGCTACAGAAAGCCTGCGCGCGGACTACCTGAAGCAGTACCGATCCCTGATGAGTGTGCGAGCAGGCGCTTACAGTGGGTTTGTTGCTGGGCGCGGAAATCTCAACAGCAAGCAGGCCAACAGCCGCAATAGCGCGCTGGACAAGGCCATGGAGCGCTTTGATAGCTGGGTCGGTGACAACGCGGATCGTGCGAGCAAGGCCGTGCTGGCCGCGCGCACTCCTGAGCAGGTAAAGGCTGACCGGGACTCAGTAGCCGCTAAGAGTAAGGAGAAGGCCGACAAAAAGGCCGCTGACCTCAAGGCAACGCTGCTCAAGTTCCTGAGCTTCAAGAGCGGCGACAACATGCCCTATGGCAAGAGCGCCATCATTACCAAGGTCAGCTATGACCGTGACGGCTACCCCAGCAGCCTGACCTTCAGGATGGCCGACGGCTCGCCGCTGACTGATGACAAGTTGGACCTGTTGGGCACACTCAAGGACAAAGGCGAAACCTTGGAGCAGGCCAAGGCCCGTATTCGCTCGCTGGTTGATGAAGTGCGCGCCGAAAACCCGGAGTTGACCAAAGGCATAGGTGCGATGCGCGCGGCGGCATCCGCCAAAGTGGCCAAGTCAGCCACGGAGCCCGCACCATCGCCAGCAGCAAGCTCTTTCCTTGATCGTCATAACAAGATCGAGGACGGCATCAGCGCTGGCACGCTGGCGCTGGATGACTACAAGAGTGCGTTTGCCGAGCTGGAATCCAACCAGGACGCGGTGCTTTCCGAGCTGCAGCAATTGACAAAGGACAAGCTGCTGCGCGCCGGCGGCCCGGCGTTTGCCTATCGGATGGGGAGCGAAAAGAAGGACGCCATTGTCATGGCTGCCTATCAAAAAATGCTGGATACCTACGCACTGAGACGTAGCTATGGCCCGGGCATTCAAATCCTGTCTGCAGCCAATATTGCCAAGAATAAGGCCGACAAGGCCCAGGCGCTGCGCGAGATGGTGGGCAACACCACGGCCGAAGACCTGGCCGCCCGGGCTGCTGAAATCAAGGCCCTGCGCGATGAATTCAAGGCCAAGCGTGCGGCCGAGGCTGATGCGCTGGCCAACCCCAAGACCCTGCAGGACTTCCGCGGCTTCATGAGCCATTGGGTCGATCAAGGGGACACCAGTGAAGCTGCTTATCTTCGCCTGACGCCCGAGCAGCGCCAGCAGTTCGATGCCCTGGAGGCCGAGCAGACGAAGGATCAACGCGAAGCCGAGAAGCGCCGGGCACGGGTCACGGTACAAAGCGCCGGCAACACCACGGCCGGCGAAATCATCGCCACCAAACACACCAAACATGGGCATGACCTGTTTGTGGTGCAGCTGGCCGATCGTGTGGAGCGCGACGCCTACGACACTCTCAACAGCAGCGCCAAGCGACTGGGCGGCAGCTACAGCAGCTATCGCGGCAATGGCGCCGTGCCCGGCTTCCAGTTCCGCGCCCGTGAGGCGGCCGAGGCGTTCCAGAAGCTGGTGGCCGGCGATACAGCGCAGGCGCAGGATCTGGCCAATCAGCGCCGCGATGCCTTTGACGACGACAAGAGCCAGAGCGCGGCAGAGCGCCTGCGCACCATGGCGGAGGCGCTGGACGAGCGCGCCCAGGAGTCGCTGGGCATGGACCGCAAGGCCAACACAGCTCGACGTGCGCGCTTTGCCGCGTCGGCAGAGGCCGCGGCACGTATGCAGCAGGCCCTGGCCGGCACGATGCGCAACATTGCCCAGGCGATTGACAACGGCACGGCTCAGTTCCTTGACGGAGTGCGCCAGCGTGTGCAGGTGGAATACCTCATGTCGCAGCTGCGCAATGCCAAGAGCAACCAGCTCGATGCCAAGTACCGCGACTATGGGGAGCGCATGAAGCGCGTGGGCGAGCCCACGGACAGCGAAACTGTGGATTTTGCGACCTTCCCTCGCTTTGAAATGTTCCGCAGCGACCTAGCAAGCCTGGCCCGCCAGCTGCAGGAGATTGACGGCGGCAAGAAGATGGGTGCCACCCTGACCCGCCTGGCTGACGATGTGACGGATGCCTACACGACCTGGGCCAAAGACAACTTGCTGCGCGTGAGCCACTTTGCGAACAAGGCAGACGGTGGATTCGCGGAATTTGCCAGCAAGGACATGGCCGAGCGCGCTATCAAGCGCAATGGCCTGGTGGGTAAGGCCATCGTGCTGCCCGTCAAGCGCGGCCAGAACCGTGTTGTGCTGTCCCCGGGCGAAGCCATGCAGCAGGGCCTGTGGCAGGGCGATGGCGACAAGCGCATCCGCTTGGGCATGGAGTTCGTTGAGGATCTGGTGAAGCTGGGCAAGCGCAAGGGCTCTAAGGCGCTGGCGCTGCCTTGGCAACTGGAGAGCTCCTACGAGAACCGCACACGCCTGCAGCGAATGGGCATCCAGACGTCAGCCGAATTTCGCAGTGCTTTGCGTGAGCTGGCATCGCTTCAGCAGGAGATGGGGTCGCCCGATCGCATCAAGGAGCTCGAGCGCGCCATGGTTGGCCGTGCCAATGATGGCCTGGACTTCTTCCCGACCAGCCCGGCAGTGGTGCAGAGCATGCTGGATGCGGCCGAGATTCAGGAAGGCATGGCGGTTCTGGAGCCGTCCGCCGGCATGGGCCATATCGCTGACGCAATCGTGGCTGAATCTGGCGTTTGGCCGGATGTGGTGGAGCTGTCTCCTTCCCGCCGCGAGCTGCTGGAGGCCAAGGGTTTCCAGCTGGCAGAGGCGAACGACTTCACGCAGATGGAGCCGCGCGGCTTCTTCACCTATGGCGACACATTCCGCGCTCCCGATGGTGTGGAGGGGGTTATGCGCGGCGCAGGCGGCATGGGCAGTCAGCGGGTGCGCCTTGTGGATAGCGAGGGCAATGGCCTGGGCTTCTATGACCGTGGCGATCTGGAGGGCGTGGCCCAGAACGGCGCATGGTCTGGCTATGACCGAATCATCATGAATCCGCCTTTTTCTGATGGGCGCGACATTCAGCACGTTCAGCATGCCTACACCCTGCTGCGCCCGGGCGGCCGAATCGTGGCCATCATGGGCGAGGGCGCATTCTTCCAGTCGAACAAGCGCGCCGAGGGCTTCCGCGAGTGGCTGGACGAGCGCGGCGCCACGAATGAAAAGCTGCCTGATGGCTCATTCATGGACCCGAGCCTGCCGGTGAACACCAGCGTTTCTGCCCGTATGGTGGTTATCGACAAGCCTGCCACCGAGTTGGACACGGATGGAGATAGCACGGATGCGCCCAGCTTCCGCCGCCAGGAGGCCGAGCAATTGGCCGGCGCGGATTTTGATGTGGCGAGCTTCCTGCAGAGCATGGACGAAGGCCAGCCAGCCGCTGCCGCGTCTACTCAAGCGCCAACCACGAACGTGCGCCCCAGCTATTCGCCGGCGGCCCGGGCGGAGGCGGTGCGCGCCGTAAAGGGCACGGCCGATGCCATTCGGCAGGCCTGGGCCAATGGGCCCGAGGTGATCGTGGCCTTTGACATGCAGGACGCGGTGGTGCCCGAGAGCGCGCGGCGCGCTGACCTCAAGCAGCGCAGCGGTGGCGCCCGGGGTGCTCCGGAGGGCTTCTACTACCAGGGCAAGGTGTACCTGATGGCGTCCAAGCTCAAGACGCCCAACGATGCTGCGCGCGTGCTGTTCCACGAGGCCTTGGGTCACCACGGCCTGCGCGGTCTGTTTGGCAAGGATCTGGGGCTGATCCTGAATCAGGTGGCCACCATGCGCAAGGCGGATGTGGACGCGAAGATTGCGGAATACGGCCTGCGCCGCGTCAACCGCCTGGACCGTCGCACGGCCGCCGAGGAAGTGCTGGCCGAGATGGCGCAGAACACGCCGCAGATTGGCTTTGTGCGTCGTGCCGTTGCTGCGATTCGCACCTGGCTGCGCGCCAATGTGCCGGGATTCAAGTCGTTGGCCCTGACCGATGCTGAGCTGATTCGCAACTTCATCCTGCCGGCGCGCGCCTGGGTGGAGCGTGGTACCGTGGCCGACATGGCCCAAGACATCGCTTTCAGCCGTACCAGTGCAACCAGCATGCCGGATGCCATCATCGGCAGCACCTTGGGCTCGGCTTCTTCGCACCCTGACTATGCAGCCGCCAAGGGCGGGGACATTGAGGCAGCCGTGCGCTTAGCCATGGATCTTGTGACTCCTGACCTGGTGGCCAAGGTGAAGGCCGCGATTGGCGACACCAAGCCGCTGGTCGTGCCGGTGGCTGCCGAGGAGGCTTCTGGGCGCAACAAAATCCCACGGGCTGCGGCCGAGGTGCTGGCGCACCGCCTGGGCCTTAAGGCTGCCAACGGCATTGTTCAGGCCAACCGTGCGCGCCGAACCGGCATGGATGGGCTCGATCGCATCTTCGCGCCCGTGGACTTCGCTGGCGCGGTGGAAGCCAAGCCCTATCTGCTGGTGGACGACACCCTGACACAGGGCGGCACATTCGCGGCGCTGGCCAGCCACATTCGAGAGGGCGGCGGCACCGTGGCCGGGGTCATTGCGTTGACCGGCAAGCAGTACAGTGCAAAAATCCAACCCTCTCCCGAAACCCTGGCTTCCCTTCGACAGAAACATGGTGACCTCGAACACGAATACCGCGCCGCAACAGGCTACGGCTTCGACGCCCTCACCGAGTCGGAAGCCCGCTATCTCGCACGTTACGAACCGGCTGACCGACTCCGAGATCGAATCTCTGATGAAGGACGACGCGGACGCGAGCGAGAAGATCAAAGCAATCCTGGCCAAGCAGACCCAGACGCAGACGAAGGACTGAGATTCAGTCGCTCTCGCCTGTCTGAAATTAGGGATAGCGCCCTCGAGCAGCTGACCAATGCCTTCACGCACGAGGGCAAGGTATCGCTCTGGGACAAGTCCGTGGGCACCATGCGCCACCTGGCAGAACGCGCACCCAGCTTCAAGCCGGTCTATGAGTCGGCCCAGCAGAATATCGACGATGTGAGCATGCTGGCCAATGATGCGGCCGACATGGCGCCGCGCATCCTGCCGCGTGTGGAGTCCCTGGGCGACCTCAAGAAAAAGCCTGTCTCTGCCGCCGATAACAAGGCCGTGGCCCGGCCGCTGTTTGAGGGCACCTTGATCTGGGCGCGCGACGAGAACGGCAAGCCGACCCTGGTCGACGACCTGCAAAAGCGCTATGCGAATCTGTCGGCCCACAACAAGGCGGCCATGCTGCTCAAGCACGGCAAGATCGATGCGGGCGTGCTGGCCATGTGGCAAGGCCTGCCCGTGGCCCAGTTTGAAAAGCTCATCAACTCGCGCTTTGAGAACAAGATGCTCAAGGCCGGCATTGTCTGGACTGATGCGGAGCTGCAGGCGCAGTTTGGTACCGATGCCAACCAGATCAGCTTGTACCGCGAGGCGCGCGCGGCCATTGATCGCTCCATCGACATGACGGCCCGCACCGACATGCTGCGTGTGGTGGGCGAGAAGTACGAGCCCATGCGCGATGCGGTGCTGGCACAGCCATCGGTGGAGGCCGCGGCCCAGCTGCTGCTGGACACTCTGGAGCAGGACGCCAAGGCAGATCCCGACTCTGCAGACCGCCTGGGTCGATACATGCAGCAGATCAAGGGGCGCATGGAAACGGCGGTGGATCTGCAGCAGGGTGGCTATGCCCCGTTGTCTCGCTTTGGCCGCTATACGGTGGATGTGGTCGACGCCAACGGCGAGCGCTTGTACTTCGGCATGTACGAAAACGCGCGCGACTCCAACCGGGCCAAGATGCAGCTGGCCCAGGAGTTCAAGGGCGCGACCGTCACCACGGGCACCATGAGCGCCGAGACCTACAAGCTGTTTGCCGGCGTGACGCCGGAGACTCTCGAGCAGTTCGGCGAGATGCTGGGCCTCAAGGCAGAGGGCAATGAAGCCCAGGACAAGGCATTCCAGGAGTTCCTGAAGCTGACCAAGAACAACCACAGCGCCATGAAGCGGCTGATTCACCGCAAGGGCATTGCTGGTTTCAGCGAGGATGTGGGGCGAGTGGTGGCGAACTTTGTCTACTCGAATGCGCGCGCCGGGGCCATGGGGCTGAACGCGGGCAAGATGGAAACGGCCATCGGCAAGATTCCCAAGGAGCAGGGCGAGCTCAAGGATCTGGCCATGGGCCTGCGCGACTACATCCGCGACCCGCAGGAAGAGGGCCAGGCCGTGCGCGGCATGCTGTTTGCTCAGTATCTTGGCGGCTCCATCGCTTCGGCCTTTGTGAATACGACGCAGCCCTTTGCTGTCACACTGCCTTGGCTGAGCCAGTACGGCGGCATCAAGAACGCCGGTGCGCAGCTGGCCCGCGCGCTCAAGGATATGGGGAGGTCCGTCGCTGATAAGGGCTTCAAGTACGAGGCCGACCTGGCCAAGGCCTTGCAGTCGGCAGAGGATGATGGCGTGGTCAGCCCCCAGGAAATCCACCAGCTGATGGCCCAGGCGCGCGGCGCGGGCATGCTGCGCTCCGGCGACGGTACCAAGGCGGGCGATCTGCGCGCCAAGGCCGGCAACCTGTGGGAGCAGGGCAAGGTGCTCTGGGGTCAACCCTTTGCGCTGGCCGAGCAGTTCAACCGCCGCAGCACGTTTATTGCGTCCTACCGCATTGCCATGGATCAGGGTATGGCGGATCCGGCAGCGTTCGCTCGCAAGGCCGTGCTGGAAACCCAATTCGTCTACTCCAAGGCCAATAAGCCCAAGTGGGCGCGCGGTGCGGTCGGCGGCACGCTGTTCACCTTCAAGACCTACTCGGTCAGCTACCTGGAGCTCATGCAGCGCATGTGGAACCAGGGCGGCCCCGAGGGCAAGCGCGCAGTGGGCTGGGCCCTGGCCATGCTGCTGCTGATGAGCGGCGCCGGCGGCGTGCCCTTCATGGAGGACGCCGAGGACCTGATTGATGGCGCGGGCCAGATGATGGGCTACAACATCAGCGCCAAGCAATGGCGCAAGGAGCTGCTGGCCAACGTGGTGGGCAAGGAGCTGGGCGAGTTCATGGAGCAAGGCCTGTCAGGCCTGCCGGGCGCGCCCATCGATGTGTCCGGACGCCTGGGCATGGGCAACCTTCTGCCCGGTACCGGCCTGTTCCTCAACAAGCCCAATCGCGAGCGGGACATGACGGAAATCATTGGGCCTGCTGGTGACCTGGTTGCACGCGGCTTTTCTGGCGCACGGGATGTGATCAAGGGAGTTGTGAACGGCGATGCCGCAACTGTGGGCAAGGGCGTGCTGGAATGGGCGCCCACAGCGGTGCGCAATCTGGCAAAGGGTCTGGACATGGTGGCCACGGGCATGTACCGCGATACCAAGGGCTACAAGGTGATCGACACGACCCTGGCCGAAGCCGCGGCGAAAGCGATCGGCTTTCAACCCAAGAGCGTGGCCGAGGTGCAGGAGGCCAATAGCTTCATGCAGCGCAGCAAGTCGTTCTATACCCAGACCAGCTCTGACATCAAGGCTCAGTGGGCAGACGCGCTATTCCGCAAGGACGAGGCGGCCGTGCAGCGGGTGCGCGAGCGCCTTGCGGCCTGGAACCGCGACAACCCCGAGCAGCCCATCGTGGTCAAGATGCCGGATGTGTGGAAGCGCGTGCGGGAGATGGGCAAGGATCGAAGCGACCGCATTGCCGACACTGCGCCCAAGGCGCTGCGGCAGCAGATGCGTACTATTGCCCTGGGAATGGATTAATTAGAGTGTAGTCGGCGGCTTAGTTGACTGAATTTGGCGTCATGAGAAAGCGGCTTCTGGAGTGTTGCATTTTGAAGATTTCTATCTTCTTTTCATTGCAAATATCCTTAATGACCTTCTCATGATCGCTACTAATGTGGGAGCCAAGGTAGACCGCTGTAGGCGTGGGCATTTTTAATGTTTGTGCTTTATCTAATATTCCATTTGTAAATACAATGCGCCACTCATTTTCGTAGCTCCAGTCCGATGCTTTTATCAAAGCGGCACGATTTAGAAAGAGATTGTTAAACTTTTCTGTTTTGGCCAATTGCATGTTATCCGTCGCATCGAAGACTTGATCCTGATAGATTACGGGGAATAGAAAACGTGATCTCGGGTCATTACGGTCGAGCGTTTTTATATCGTATTTAATGCAAAATCCTTTGTGATAATCAGAGTAATGTGACCACATTAGAGTCGAATCAACGCGGGTAGTGAAAGAGCAGAGCTGGATTGAGTCCTTTATGTGATCTCCACACAAAGACATCTCCTCAAAATCCTTTTCACGTTGTGATTTCAGTTGGATCTTGAGCTTCAATCTAGTGTCGGCTGTTTGGTCAGAACAAATAACGTCTACCAATGAATCCATGAGATCTCCACTTGATTCGAGAGCTCTCTCAAAATCTGGAATTCGTTCTGGAGGAATCATGGATATGATTTCTTCCTTTTTCGATCTCATCTGATGATCCATCATGCGTTGGTGGTCTATGTAATGGTGGCACTCATATGGGTCATTTAGAGTTTTTGGGTCAGCCATCCATATAGTATCCTCCCTTAGATTTTTGAGAGAGTTGTCGTTAACAGAACGATGCTTATAAATATAATCAGGCAGGTTTGAATGTTTTAGTTGAAATGCCTGTTCAATTTTTAGATGCTTTCTGTCTAATGGATAGAGGTATTCATTGAATTCTGTTATCCACTTCATGGCTTTCCTTTATGTATCGAAATGTATATTTTATGTGGCAAATTGGAGATTCGAACGTATTGTTCTCAAAGATCGCTCACTAGCTTTGAGAAAGCAAAGCGCCATCGGTGCCGTTTTATAGTTAGGGCACCCCTCTAGGGTTCGCCAGCGAGCCCTGATTCTTGGACATTGGCTGCAATCTCTGGAGAGCAGCCATGTCCAACACCGCATACCCCAAGGGTGCCGAGAAGATTCTTTCGGGCGCCATCAACTTTGCCGCAGCCACCATCAAGGTGGCACTGGTATCTGACGCCTATACCTATAGCGCGGCCCATGAGTTTTTGTCGGCCGTCACCCGTGTGGGCTCCGACCAGACGCTGACGGGCAAGAGCGTGACCGGCGGCGTGTTCGACGCCGCGCCTGCGGAATTTGGAATTCTTGCTCCTGGCAGCAAGATCAAGGCCGTGGTGCTCTATATGGACACCGGCAGCCCGTCGACCTCGCCGCTGCTGTTCTATATGGACTCGGTGCAGGGCCTGCCCATGGACACCAACGGGGGCGAGGTACGCGTGCCTTGGGATACCGGCCCCATCAAGATCGCGGCAGCGGGCCTGCCGTTCTATCCCAAGGCGGCGCAGCGCCTGCTGTCTGCCGATCTGCCCTTGACTGGCGCAACGCTGAAGGCGGTCTTGCTGCCCGGCAGCTATGTCTATGACGCGGCCCATGAGTTTCTGCCGGACCTGGGCGCGGTGGTGGGCGCGGCCGTTACCTTGACGGGCGTCACGGTGGCCGGCGGCGTGCTGGACGCTAACGATGTGGACTTTGGCGCGGTCGCAGCAGGTTCTACGGCTTCTTTCATCGCCCTCTATGCCGACACCGGCACGGCTGCTACTTCCCCGGTGGTGCTGTATTTGCCCAGCGTGGTGGGCTTTCCCATGACGACCAACGGCAGCGGCGTGGTGGTGCAGTGGTCGAACGCGGCCGCCAAGATCGTCAGCCTGCTGGGCACGGCGTAAGGGGGAGGGGAGCGCCATGGCCCGCAAGATGCTTTTTAGCAATAGCGCTGAAGCTGCGCTGCAGACCCCGTTGCTGGACACCCCTCCACCGTATTACACCCTCATGCCGGATGGCAGTCAGTATGAAGATCTGCCGGAGTCCTGGGTTCCTGGTGATGGCAGTTACTACGTATTTGAGGTGAGTGATCCAGCGCATGCGGACCTGTTTGTAGAAGGTACTGGTCAGCTGGATCGCGCCCAGCCCGTCACGCTCACCCATGACAGCATGCCCGGTGTGTTTGAAATCGTGCATGTATACACCCGCTTTACCAATATCTTTGAGGTGTTTCGCGCCCAAGAAGGGACCTTGGCCAAGGCGTGGCCTGTTGGCACCAAGGTCAGCGCCAATGTGACTGCCGGCATGCTGGAGTCGTTCTTGCAGGACGATGGCACGGTGGCGCGCATTGGTGGCGAGAACCAGTCGGTATTGCTGGGTGCTGCGGTCGAGGCAGGCGAGAAGCGTCCCGCAGGAACCAACAGTTTTGTGTTCAGGTCACGTTCGCTCGTCGATTGGGCGGTGCAGCTCGGCGCCTACCCCGTGCTGCAGCCCTTGCCAGCCCAGCGCCCAAAAGACAGAGAGTACAGCGGTAACCATTACCGCACCTGGCAGGACCTGGCGCTGGCGCATGAGAGTACCGGAGGCTTTTGGCCGGCAGACATTGGGGTGCCCAAGGCTTGGGCTGCTGGTGGCTACAACAACTTCAAGCAAGGCGCGGTGTTCACGCCTTCCACGCCCAACGGCTATCAATACTGGGCCGATGTGGTGGTCGAGAAAGCGATTGATTCCCTGACCTTCAGCGAAGAGCCCGCATTGATCCCCGGCGAAATTTTGTCGGTGCTTGATACCGAGGACAACTCGCTGCGCGGGAACCTGGTGCCGCAGGTCATGCCGGTGGTGCAGAGCACCAACTTTCGCCACCCCCTGATGGTGACCGAGGTGGGCTTTATGGGGCGCGCGAGCACGGGTGTGACGCAGATGCCCGTGGTTTCCATTGGCACCGAGGCCGATCCCACCCGCTTTGCCAATGCCGTGAGCCTGGATTCGCTGGTGGCCAGCGGGAACTTGAGCGTCCATCGCATCCCGATTGCCGCCGGTGGCGCGCTGGTCGAAGACATTAAAGTCACGGTCACTCAAGCCGGCGTCGGTGGCCCCATCCCTGGACGCTTCTATTGGCGCGGTGTCTTTATGGTGGATGGCGGTTCATGAGTTATCCGCTCATCAATGGCGCTTCCATCAATAGCTCAGGAGGCTCGTCCGAAGCACCGCTGGTACCTACGCGCGGGATTCCCATGGTGCTCAGCGGCACGCAAACCGCTGTGCGGGTGTTGCTGGCGCCATCGGCCGACGCGCTGGCGCTGGGCGCACACAGGATTCAGCAGCCGATTCGCCCGCCTTCGCTGACGCTGGCGCAGGCCGGCGTGCCCACGGCCAAGTTCCAGGCCACGCTGTACCCGGCGCCGCTGCCCATGGCCGTTGAAGGGCAGGCCCACCTGGTGCTGACGGTTTTCCCCGAGCCTGCCGACGCGCTGGCGCTGGGCACTGCCAAGGTCAAGACCGGCACCGATGTGGATCTCAAGCCCTGGGGCCTGGGCATGTGCGTGACCGGCCAGGCGACCGCAACTCAGACCCAGCCGCAGCCTTCGGTGACCTTTCAGGTGCCAGCAGCGCGCGCGATGCGCTTTGGCGCGGCGGCTATCGAATTGCCTTCCATCGTGCTCAGGCCGCAGGGCTCGGATGCATTGCGCATGGGCCGCGCGCGCCTGGTGCAGGTAGCCAAGGCTGCACCCAGCCAAGCCATGGCCTTGGGCCAGCCTCGCACAGTGCAGATCGTCAAACCGGCCAGTGGACACGCTCTGACTTTGGGACAAGCGGGAATTCACACAGGCCTGCGGCCGGCAGGCATCCCTCTGGCCGTGGGTGGCGTGCCTTCCGTCAGGCTGGCGCAGAGGGTGGTGCAGGTCGAGCCAGCAGATGCCCTGCAGTTGGGCCATCCCGGCCCGCTGACCTACGCCTTCCATGTTCGCCAGAGCTTTGCCCTGGATCTGGGCAGCCCGACCGTTGCAAGGACTCATCAATGCTGACCTTCAAGAGTTTTACCGGTATCAACAATGTGCAGCCAGAGCATCGTCTGAAGGCTTCGGACTTGCTGGCCGCCAAGGATGTGGATATTGGCCTGGACGGCGAGGTATCGCGCCGCGGTGGCTATCAGCGTCTGTCTGAGGTCTGCCATAAGAACCTTTGGCAGGCTGCCGGCTTTCAGCTGGCGACGACCGAGGGGGCACTGGTTTCGATTGCTGCGGGCGGAGCTATCACGGTGCTATGGCCCAATATCGGCCCCGAGCGCGTCTGGTACTGCAATCTGCCGGATGGGCGCATGCTGTTTTCGACAGGGCTGCAGCGCGGCATCACGGACGGGCTGACGGCCCAGATGTTCACGGTGCCTGAGCCGGCCTCTCTGGGATCGCTGGATTTTGCCTTTGGCGATCTGGAGCCCGGGCAGTACCGCTATGGCCTGAGCCATGTGCGGCTGAGCGACCGCGCCGAGGGGCCGGTGCGGGTGTCTGAGCCGGTGGCGGTGCTGCAAGGAGGTTTGCGCCTGGATGGGCTGCCGCAGCTGCCGGGCCATGCCCTCAATGTCTACCTGAGTGGGCGCGATGGCGAGGGCATGTTTTTCGCCGGTACCGCGGTGGAGCGCAGCTTTGAATTCGGCGGGCGCAATAGTGCACTGGTGCTGCCGGCCCGCACGCTGGGGGCCCAGGTGCTGCCCGATGGCACGCTGATGGCGTTCTGGCGCGGCCGTTTGCTGGTGGCTCAGGGCAAGGTGCTGTGGGCCAGCCGGCCCGCCGTGCCGCATCTGAGCGACTGGCGTGACTTCAAGCCCATGACGGCTGACATCACGGCCTTGGTGCCGGTGGACACGGGCATTTATGTGGGCACGACCCAGGATCTGATTTTTCTGAGTGGGGAAACCTTCGACAGCCTGGTCTATACGGCGACTATGCGCGGCCCGGTGGTGTTGGGATCGGGCATCGAGGCGCCAGGCCATCGGCTGGCGCTGGGCGACGGCACCGGGGCGGGCGCGGCCATGTTGTGCATTGCGGGCGGCGAGGTGGTGGCCGGCTTTGACGGTGGACAGACCACCAGCCTGACGGCCAACCGGTTCAAGACTCCAGCCAAGGAGGTAAGCGCGGCCTTCCGCGAGGTGAATGGCATTCCTCAGTACATGGCGGTGCCGCATGGCTGAGCTATTCAATCCCTTCAATCGCAGGGTGACGGGCGAGCCCTTCAACGGGCTGGCGCCGGTACAGCTGCGTGTTGAGGAGGGCAGTGCTTCGCGCGACCAGGTGAGGGCGGTGCAGGATGCTTTCGCTCGCTTTGCACGGCGCGCGACGTTTGCGCATGTGCCCAATCCCACCGAAAGCGGCGTGCTGGGCGACGGCAGCCCGTATCGCATCACCACGGTGGGCAATACCACCATCGTGCAGCTGTGGCCCGAGCAGCCCGATCTGGAAAGCGGGGATCGAGGCGTGCTGGTTCGCACCGCAGCGCAGCTGTACCTGGTCGGCTACCACGCCGGCCGCTGGCGCTATCGCAAAGTGAACAGTGCATTTGGCGGCACGGGAGCCTGGGTCTCCAACCGCAGCGCGCGCTATTTCACGGACGCGACGAACCGAGGGGGCGACATTGAAGAAATGCCCAATCGCAAGCACCGACTGCGCGACTCCGTGGTGCCCCAGCCCAGAAGCGCGAGCAGCATTGCCCTGGGTATGGCCTACGGTGATGCCAATGGCGGCCTGGGTTTTATCGGCGTCCATGGTGTCTATGTCCAAGCGAAGCTGGACAAGCAGAGCGTGAGTGTGGCCGAGGCGCCGCTGGTGTCCGATGCGTCTTTTGTCATCAGCCCGGATGAAGTGTTTGCGGTACCCGAAGTCATTGCGACCTTCACGCCAGTGCTCCCTGCTGACACCGTGATTGCGGATGTGAACGGGGTAGCACGCGAGAGCCGGCTGCGCGGCGGTACCGGCGTGAGCGTGGGCGTGGTGAGCCCTAGTCAGAGCATTGGCCTGAAGGAATTGCCGACCCTGGCGCAGCGCAAGTGGATTGCCGAGCAGGCACTAACCCACGAGCTGAAGCTGCGCATCAATTCGGCTGGTGGCTATGAACTGGATACGGTGGCGGTCGGCTCGGCCAACATGACGGTGGTGATACCAGCGGGTGTGAGCTTTCCTCCCTCTGCGCCCCAATGGCGGCAGTCTTCGCAAGGCTCCATGAGGTCGCGTCAATCCGGCTTGTTCGTGATTCCGTTCCGCGAGGGCGGCATCGCTCCGGCGCAGGTGAATTTCACGACGCAGGTGGCCTGGGATTGGGTCTATAAGTATGAGTTCACCCGCAGCGCGCCGGTGCTGCTGGGCTATGGCTGGAATGATGACCGGCAAGTCTTCAGCCTGCAGTCGCAGGACAGCCAGCATGTGACGGTGCGCCTGGATCGCCCGGAGGCAGACACGCAGGCATTGGCGCGGGCAGACGGTATTTATTTCTACCGCTATATCAACGTCGAGAATATCGAATCGCCCCCGGAAGGCGGCAGTGTCAGCCGCCTGTTTCAACTGCCAGAGGGTGAGGCCGGTGCCGCTCTCTTGGAGGAGTGGCGCGACTTCATCGCGAGTGGAGCAATCAGCCAGGCGGCAGTCAAGACGCGCAGCGGCCAGCTGGTTTCCAGGAAGCAGCTGCAGACGCCCTGGGGCTCGATAGCCCTTCTGGATGTCAATGTGCAGGTTGTCACTGAGTACCGCTATGAAGTACGCCACAACAACGAGCTGCTGCAGCCGGAGCTGTTCACGATCCGGGCCGTTGAAGGTATCGCGGCGCGCAGGCAGTTGCTCTATATCGATCCCCTGCTGGAGTTCGTGGCCTATCTGGAGGTGGTGACACAGGCCTTTGTGCCGGCCGGTGCCAACGACTCGAGCACGGTCACGACCAGCGGCACCAAGGCGGCCGTGGTGTTTGAGCGCAAGGGGCAGGTGTTCTTTCGCCAGTCGCTGGCCGGCGTTGCCGAAGCATCTGTGACCGGCGGCAAAGGCTCTTGGCTGGACACCCAGGATCTGGAACGGTCCGTGCCGCCCGAATACCAGTCCATGTCCGAGAAAGGGCAGCTTCCGGCGACGGGCCCCGAAGGCGAGCAGCTGATTGTGGGCTGCGATGTGCCTTATTACGTGCCCTCCTACGACGCGCCGCTGGAAGTCGTGACCACTGGCGCCACGCTCACTCCCCAGAACTACCCCATCCCCTGGCCCAGTTTGGAGGCCCTGCCATCGCTGGCGGTGCGCGCCGCCATCGATCCGGGGAGCTGGCAGGGCAGCAGTGCCGCCGGCGTTGTGGAGCTTCTGCAGGAGGACAAAGTGATTGCGGCCTGGGCACTTCCGCCCCGGGGCTCGCCCGTTCCGCTGGCGTCCATCGCCCCCATCAACCCGGCCCAGATGACCGGATTCATAGCTTCTGCCTAGACCCATGAACACCATTGTTTGCAACACCTTGAGCGGCGCCGTCACTGAGTACACGCGCCATGAATTTGATAGCGTCACGGCCACGCATTGCGCGGGCGTGGATGGCCTTTTTGCCTTTGGTGGCGACAACGATGCAGGCCTGCCGATCACGACCGAGCTGCGCCTGCCGGCCACGCTGCGCGAGAACACCCTCAAGCAGCAGATTGCCATGGTCTATCTGTCCATGCGCGGGCAGGGAGAGGCCCGGTTCACGGTGTTCGGCCCTGGCCAGAGCTGGAGCTACCCCTTTCCCCTGCGCGAGAGCGACCAGACCCGCTGCCCGGTGGGCAAGGGCATCCGCGAGAACTACCTGGGCTTCGGCCTGAGCACCCCAGACGGCCAGGCCTTCACGCTGGACCGCGTGGAGGTGATGAGCGTCAAGTCCAAAACACGGAGAGTTTGAGATGGCAGAGTTTGATTTCAACGGCCCGGCCGAGATTGTTCAGGACAAGTACCAGCGCTCGATTGCCCTCGCCGATCAGGCTCTGCGCGAGTCCAAGTCCATGCAGGACGCTTTCAACAACCTGGTGCTACCGACCCCCACCATCAGCGTGCGCTGGGGCACGATTGCGGCGCCATCCCTGCCCGAAGTGCTGGACCTGCCCGAGTTGCCCAAGGTCGGCTTTACCGCGCCGGGCAATATGCCGGGCGATCTGGACCTGGCCAGCCTGCCCGATGTGGAAGTGCCCGGCTTTGAGCTGCAGCCGCCGGCCATGGACTTTGGTGCGGCCCCTGAGTTGGTGATCGGCCAGGCCCCGGCCTTGCCACAGATGCGCGAGGTGGCCATCCCCGATGCGCCCGATGTGAGCCTGCCGGACGCGCCGGCGTTTCTGGCGCTGACCACGCA
Source organism: Comamonas sp. HJ-2 (assembly GCF_053615495.1). Lineage (NCBI taxonomy): Bacteria > Pseudomonadati > Pseudomonadota > Betaproteobacteria > Burkholderiales > Comamonadaceae > Comamonas > Comamonas sp. HJ-2. Next base: position 17,886 of record NZ_JBSIFD010000039.1, read on the forward strand.
TAGCTTTGGTGGCGTGAACCTGCACGAGGACTGGCTGGAAAAGCTGGACGACATGCCCGAGCTGCAGCTGCTGGAGCCCGCACCCTTTGAGTTCAAACGAGCGCCTGGCTATGCCTCTCAGCTGCTGAGTAATCTGCAGGCCGTAATCAGCGCCCGCATTCAGGGCGGCACCGGACTGAAGCCCGAAGCGGAGCAGGCCATCTGGGATCGCTCGCGCGACCGCGAAACCCAGGTGGCGCTGGCGCGCGAGCAGGAGGTGATGCGCGCGGCCGAGGCGCTTGGCTTTCCGCTGCCGTCCGGCGTGCTGGTCGGACAGCTGGCCGATGCCCGGCGCGAGTTCCACGACAAGCTCTCGGGCCTGTCGCGCGACATTGCCATCAAGCAGGCCGAGCTGGAGCAGGCAAACGTCAAGGACGCGATCACCCAGGGGCTGGCGCTGGAAGGGCAGTTGATGGACCAGGCCATGCAGCTCGATCGCCTGTCGTTTGAGGCGGCCAAGGCGACGGCCGACCATGGCATTGCGACCCATAACGCGGCGCTCGAGCGCTTCAAGGCACTGTTGGACGGCTACCGCGCCTATGCCATGGCCTATGAAACTGTCATCAAGGCCGAGATGAACAAGGTCGAGGTCTACAAGGCCATGCTGCAGGCCGAGCAGACCAAGGCCGAGATCAACCAATCGCTGGTGGCTCGCTACAAGGCCGAGATCGATGGGCGCATGGCGTCCGTGGAAATCTACAAGACCCGCGTGCAGGCGGCCCAGACGCTGGTGAGCCTGGAGCAGACCCGCATTCAAGCCGGTGGTGAGGCAATCCGCGCCTTTGTGGCGACCCTCAATGCCGAGACTTCCAAGGTGGAGTTGTACAAGGCCCGCGCACAGAGCGAGGCCATCAAACAGGATGCCTACCGATCCCAGGTACAGGCGTACAGCGCCTTTGCCAGCGCCCAGGCCGAGCGCGCCCGCGTGGCAATTGCCCAGGCCCAGGCCAAGATTGCCGCCAAGGGTCTCGAGTGGGATGGCTGGAAGGCGCGCCTGTCGGCCGAGGTGGCGAAGATGGACGCCGCGGCCAAGCAGTCGGCCATTCTGGTGGACGGCTACAAGGTGAGCGCCAATGCCATCGAGGCCACGGCCGCGAACTATACGCGCCGCTGGGAGGCCGACATCAAGCAGTACGAGGCCGGCAGCAACATCAGCCTGCAGACAGCCAAGCTCAATGCCGATGTGGCGATCCAGAGCAATGCCGTTCGCCTGGAGGCGGCCAAGATCGGCCTCACGACTTCAGCGCAGCGCGTGGCCAGCGCCTGGAGCATGGTGTCTGCGTCGGCTGGTATCTCGGGCTCAAGCAGCTGGAGCTACAGCGGTTCGCTCGATCAGTGAGGAGGGGCGGGCAACGACCCATTGCAGGTACTTGGACAATGAGGGTCTATGCCTGCCGCACGGAATTTTCAGTCGTTCAAAAATGATCATCAGCATGTCCATGCAAATTCAGAAAGGTCGCATTTGAACGCCGATCGGACTTAAATTCGAAGAAGATTGAGCCATTGAGGAGAAGGCATATTTTTCTACAAGCTATTTCGTAGACAGAGATATCAATTTGATAGAAAGCGACGATTAGGAATGAAAGTAAAAAAGGTAGCCGCTGTAAGTGCTCATGATGAGCTACTAGCGTTGATGGCAGATTTTGCAGCAGATTACTTAGACCCTGCATTTAAAAAAAAACAGGCTGGTGAAGTGCACCACCGTCCAACTGACACGATGTTTGAGGAAATCTTCCGGGGGTTTACAGAGATCGGGGAATCTATGGATACATTGGAACTGCTTGAAGAGCTCTTAAAGGCTCCACCTTCCCGTAGGAAGGCAATACGCAAGGACAGATACCTAAAGTTCCTAATTGGCTCCTATCTTCAGGAAATGTACATCCTTGAGCAGCGCATGACTGCCTATGGAAAAAAAATCTCTCGGCTCTATGGAGCACGACCCCTACCTGCAGCAATCAAGGAGATGGTTTACACCCCATTAGAGAATTTAATCAGCGTGAGAGGTGCTCACGTTCACGAGCGCCGATTTAGCGACGAACATTTAGATCGACTTGGGATGTTTGCCACGCTTAATTGTGTTGGTCACACCCTTGGCGAACACCTAGAGGATGAGTACTTCACCAGTCAGATAACCTGGGCAGAACGTGTGTCTAAGAACAACAAATCTACGCGAAAAATCATCGATCAATATTGCGCCATGATCAAGCCAATCATCACCGATAGCGGCAAGATTTTCATTCCTAAGAAAGTTTGAACTCCCAGTTGATCTCATCCATAAGCTATTGATCATTCGACACAGCTTTCTAAGGCCCTTCCAGTTCGTCTTTAGTGAACCGCCCAACATTTCCAAGAGATGTCAGACGCTGTCTTCTGATCCCTGTTGTGCAGCGGTGACACCACTCTTAGGCTTCGAGCAAGCTACGCGGGATGCCTTACTGCAATGCCTGCCTGGGGGGATTCCACCGGTCGATACTAAGTAGTGCCCTCTCCTGGTCGTTAGCCGCCTGCAGTTAGGCGTACACCCCTCTAGGGTTCGACCACTGAGCCTGCTCCCGGAAAACTTCGGGGCATGAAAAAAGCTCTCGCATCAATGCTGGCGCTGCTGGGCATTCACCAGCATCTGAGTGCCGAGCAAAAACAAGACATAGCCATTGCGGCCGTGCAGACCACGCCAGGAGCCGCATCAGCCGGTGCGGCGCGATTGGGCGGGCTTCCTCTCAGTGATTGGGCAGTGGTGGCCACCATCGCTTTTGTGGCACTGCAGGCGGCCTATCTGATTTGGAAGTGGCGCCGCGATTACGTTCATGAGCAGGCGCGCCAGGAGCTGCGCGATAAGGCCAAGGCTGCCGTAGGGGGCACGCCATGAGCAAGATTCCATCACAGCTGCGCACCAGCATTGGTGCCTTGCTGGTCTTGACCGGCATTGGTGGCGGCAGCTACTACGTGGATCAGGCCGCGACGGCCGAGGTCCAAAAGAATCAGTACATCCAGGCAGTCGCCGCCGATCCCGATATGCCCGATGGCATGCGCATCGCCATGGTCATGGCCGCGTTTTATGAGTCCAGCAATCGCCACATTGGTACGCCCTACGTGGACAAGCTGGGCAAGGGGCAGCCGCTGACGGTATGCAACGGACTGACGGGCAAGGATGTGGTTGCGGGCAAGTGGTACAGCCCTGCCGAATGCTTCCGCCTGGAGAAAAAGCGCTATGTGCAGTATGAGCAGATCGCCAAGCGTTCACTGACTTACTGGGGCAGCTACAACTCCTTCCAGCAGGCCACGTTCTTCGACTTCCTGCACAACAAGGGCGACAGCAATTTCCAGACCAGCACCATGAGGCGTGATGCGAACGGGGGCAACTGGGTCAAGGCCTGCCGTGAAAACGTGCGCTGGAACAAGGGCACGGTCAATGGCGTGTCCGTGGTGCTGCCCGGGCTGAAGATCCGCGGCGATGCGAATGCCGAGCTCTGCGAGTGGGGGCTGTCATGGCGCGGCTGACCGTCTACACATCACTGGCCGCCGCAGCGGCTGGCGCTGCCTTGGCCTGGTCCTTTCAGGCTGCGCGCCTGGGTGCCGAGTTGGCCGACGAGCGCCTGCAGGCCATCCAATACCGCGAGCAGATCGCCGATGAACGCACGGCCGCCGGCCGCCGCGTGCTGGCCGTCGAACGCACGGTCAACGCCACATACCAAGGAGCCCTGAATGACGCCATCCAGAAGCAGGCCGCTTTGCAGGCTGCTGCTGATCGCGCTCGCCGCGAGCGTGACGGCCTGCGCAAGCAACTGTCCGATGCCGAGCAACGACTTGCTGACGCTTCCCCCGCCGCCCTCATCGAGTACGCCCGTTCCCTCAACAACGTATTCGGACAGTGCAGCCAGCGATACACGGAGCTGGCAATCCGAGCTGATGGCCACGCAGCTGATGCGGCAACCTGCCGCGCGGCCTGGCCAGTGATCCCTCAGACCAAGGAGAACCCTCAATGAATTTCGGTGACGCCATCAAGGAATTGAAGCTGGGCAAGCGCCTGCAACGTACCGGCTGGAACGGCAAAGGCCTGTTCGTCTATCTGGTGCCTGCTGCCAGCTACCCAGCACAGACCGGCGCGGCCAAGGCACATTTTGGCGAGGGCGCGATGGTGCCCTACAACCCGTATTTCGCCATCAAGAACGTGGACGAGACTGTCAGCACCTGGGTGCCGAGTGTCAATGACTGCCTGGCCGAAGACTGGCAGGTAGTGGGTTGCACGGTCCCACCCCACCAGCAGCGCGTGCTGGACGAAAAGCAGGATACGGACATCCGTATCACCAGGCTGGACGAGTTCATTCTGCGCAATGCCTTGTTCCGCCAGCTGGACCCCGACGAGCAGGCCCGCATGCGCCGCCAGCTCGATGTGATGCGCGAGCTGTCTGTGATCCTGGGCGAGCGCATCTCTGCTTTCTAAGCCTTCCGGCCCGCACCGGCCGGCTGCCGGAATCTGGAGTAACCATGCAATTCATCAAGAAGCACGCGACAGCCATCCTCTATGTGGTCATCGCCTTGTTCCTGGCCGTGTTCGGCTACCGCCTTTGCAGCGATTCGGCCCTGGTGATCGACATCATGCTGTTCGCGCTGTTCAGCTCCGCGCTGCTGGCGCTGCCCATCGTGGAAGTGGGCGACAAGATCCTGAAGAAGCTCAAGGAGCTGGAACCCAAGACGGGTGGCACACTAGGGTCGAACGTGGTCGGGGTGCTGCGCAATCACCGCAACGACCTGGAGTATTCCCTTGTGCATGCGCTGGCGCCTCATTTGGTGAACACCAAGAACGCGGATGAACTGGGGACATTTATCCGGGATGTGGTCAACTCAATTCAGGGCCGCGGCTCTCAGACGCTTACAGCGGTCTGCACCTGTGGCCCGAATGCCGGCTGCAGCAATTGCCCTGCTGGCGGTGGTCAGAGTCTGCAGGCCGCCCAGGATGGCCTGTCGCAGTCAGCCACAAGGACTGCAGAGGCTTGGGCTGGGGTGCTGGGCAAGACCTCCTGAGTCAGCAGATTCCTCAGTAGCCTTCGACTAAAGGCATTTCAGTCCCATCGACCGCAATCATCACGCCCGTGGTGTTGGGGTCGATTTCAATTGGGACGCCCCACATTTCATTGGGCTTGGCGAAGGCGTTGACGATGTTGAACTGGCGCAGCTCTTCCGGCGGCAATAAGCAATACTGGAAATGCAAATCGTTCTTGCGCTACTCCCGTGTTAGAGTGTTTCCTACATTGATATCAACTATCAAGAATCAATATCTATTGCATTGATTAACTATGGTGCATGCACCTAACATCCGAATTCAAGAGGCCATATGTCTAGGGAGAGCGCGTCACGTGTCACTAAACATGTCATCCCTATGGATGAGGTGTTGATTCGGACAGCGCTATCAAAATCGATGCTCTACAAGCTCTTGCGGCAGGACAAGTTTCCTCACCCAACGCCGATGAGCAATAGAAGCATTGGCTGGTTCGAGGCTGATATCGAAAACTGGCTACAGGCTAGAAAAGCGGCTCGCCAAGTCCATCTCGCACTCCCTCTCGTCTACATGGCGGGCAGGATGGGAGAGTCTGTAGACAACAAGAAGCCAGGCGGGGACTTTTCTTGCTGGCGAATCTTCGATGTTTCCAAATCCAATGCCCTCGGTGATTTAGAAACGGAAAGTTCGGAAGCTGACGTACTGATCGCGCCGCCGCAAGAAATGGTCTTTTATGGAACGCGCACAAGGTTCATGTACTCGGGTCCATGGAAGACCAGAGGCAGCGACCACGGGTACATGCATGGAGTGACTCCGTGCTCGCCTGACAGAGCACAGAACGCCGCATACCGTGGAGCGCTCCAAGGCATTTCTCGGGCTGATGTAGTTGTGGCCTATCTTGAAGATCTGGAAGCCTACGACACTCTGGTTGAGATTGGTTACGCCAGGGCGGCCGGTAAGAGGGTGATAGTGATTACTTCACCGGCACTTCATAAGCCACCGCTTAACGATGGGTGGAGTCGCAGGTTCTGGTTTGCTATCCGGGCTGCGGATCGGCACATTGAATTGCCAGACCGCCCCGGTAGCACGTCAAAGGAGCACTGGCAATTGGCTCATGCACAAGCAGCAATGCTGGTTGCGGAGTGGTATCCAAACACTATGGTCTCTACCACCTAAAGCCTTGCCCATACCCAGGTCGCGAAGGCTTTTGAACATTACCAAACAGGGGCTGCACAATTGAAAGCAGTCAGGTAAAAAGCGTCTGCAACTTGACGAATAAATTCTCTTGTCAAAGATAATCAATCAAAGAACATCTGTAAGAAAAAATCCATTTATCTCGAACTTAAAACTCAGATAAAAAAGAGAGTTTAAATGATACCTGTCAGCATCGCATATCTGACAGCTTGTGCTCTGGTTCTGACCTGCATTTTTCCGTAAATATTTTTTACATGTGTTGCCACAGTTAATGGGCTGATTTCCAGGTAGGACGAAATCTCTTGAGTGGTTTTTCCTTGAGCTATCAATTTCAATATATCTACTTCTCTTTCAGTCAGCGACTCGAATTTTTTATGCATTGAGATGTTTTCCCCCTGCATAGATGCCTTGAATATTTTGGGAATGATTTTCTTCGCCACACGGGGCGATATCGCAGCCCCACCATTGGCTACTTCCAGCACAGCCTGCAAATAGCTTCCAAACCATGAGTTCTTTACCAGGTATCCAACAGCGCCTCTCTTAAGAGCATCCATGGCCGCATCGTCGCTTTCACTTGCAGAAATTGCGATGCATAGCACGTCAGGCCTTTTTAGCTGGATGGACTCCAGCAGCTCAGCTCCTTGGCCTTCGCCAATAGACAGGTCGATGAGGAGTACGTCGAACTCTTGAGAAAAGACGTTCTTGCGAGCCTCTTTGTAGCTGGAAGCCTGCCCTACCAGAAGAGTGCGCGGGTCACGCATGAGCTCCTGCGCGATCACGTTCCTGATGTGTCTGTCTTCGTCGACCAGAAAGACTCGCACAGGTTGGCTCTGCTGCCCCTTCATGTCGGATGGCCACATGCCACCGAAAGCAATAGATGCGCCTTCAGTTCTGCCGACGTCAGACCGTGAACTCATAGATGCGTCGGTTAGATACATGTGACACCCCAGCAAGTAGATAGATTGGTTGGCAGTCACGCGAAAAATAAAATCTCCCTTTTTTAAAATCCACTAAAAGTAAATAAAGAAATACGTGGTTTATATTTTTACAAATTAAAACTCTAATATGTGGTATTGATTGCAGCAGATGCGTGAAAAATAGATATAAACCCTTTGTTATTGAAACATTGGACATGGAAAGTAAACGGAAATATAGATTACTTTTTTTAACACTGTAAGAATTTTCCCATGGGTGCTATTTATTCAATAGCACACCATGCACAAAACACAATAACTCAATCATTTTTTGATTGAATTTATTTTGTTAAGAAAATATTTCTAAACAGGGTATTACTGTTTCTTAGTCATTTTCTGAAACTGGCCTTACCGAACGCCTGTTTTGGAACGTAACCAAGCACTCCAGAACTCGTTGACGGTTAACAGGGGCCTTTTGCATATCTGCAAATGGTCTTTTGCTCACACACACTCTTTCTTTCACTTGTCTGAAAACTCGCTATTCAAAGGAACGATCATGAAAAAGTCTATGATTGCCATGGCGGTTATTGCGTTGGCTGGTGTTGCATCTGCTGCTGTGAGCAGCTCAAGCATTGCAGCCACAAACACGACGTCGAGCGCATCGTCTGCCACGATGTCGGGTGCGGCCAGCTCGGGCAACGGAAGTGCGCTGAGCATGAATAGTGCAACCTCCGGTGCAACGTCGAATGCAAACGCTGCTGGCGGCGCTATCGGCGCAGGCGGTTTTGGCATCGGTGGGGCAGCTGTCGGTGGTAGCGCAACTACCTTCGGTAATGTGAAGAGCCTTTCCGCCACTTCCGGCAACGGTGTTGCGGGCGGCGTAGCGGCTACCAATGCCAATGCGGGCTCGGCTGCTGCTGCCGGCTATAACGCAGGACCCGTCAACGGCACTGCCTTCGGCGGCGCCTCTTCTCAGACCGCGAATGTTGCTGCAACTGGCGCCGGCCCTGGCGGCGGCTTGGCTTACGTCCACAACAATGCGGGCACCACCTCTGGCTACAACGCCACATCGGGAGCCGTTTCCTCACCTTGGGGCTCGCTGACCAATACCACATCGAATGCAGGCTCTGTGGGTACCGTCCATCAGAATGCCGGTTCCTGGGGTAACGCCGGCTACTTCTCCAACGGTGGTGGCACCTCCGGTACTGCTGGTGCAGGCTCAACGGCCAATGCCAACTAAGGCAGCTATCCCAAGATAGTTGTGTTTGTCCCGGGTCTGGCTGCCTGGCCGGGCTCGGGCAACGTAGGAGCAAAGCATGAAATTCTCAATAGCTCTGTTAAGTCTTTGCGTTCCTTTGTGCAGCTATGCGCAAAGTGCCGACAGCAGCGCGCAAAGCTCCTCTAGCTCCTCTTCCGTGGGGGCGCAACAGAATCAGTCGATCACCATTGTCAATCCGGTTGCATCTCCGGCGGAGAGCCGATCAACGGCCATGATGGAAAGCCGATCCACGTCTACCTCCGACCAGAACATCACAACGAGCGGAACGACTACCCAGAACCTGAACAGCACTGTGTCCGGGACGTCCAAGAACATTGTGGAGTACAGCGGTACCTACACCCTGAAGAACGTTCCCAGCGTGGGCGGCCCCAATCTCACGACCAGCAATGACACCTGCATGGGCAGCAGCAGCGGCAGTGCCAACGGCCCCGGCTTTGGCGTGAGCTTCGGTACAACCTGGACGGACGAGCATTGCAAGCGCCTGAAAATGAGCCGTGAGCTCTGGAACAAGGGCATGAAGGCAGCCTCGCTGGCAATGGACTGCATGGATCCCGCCGCTCGCGTGGCACTGGAGATCACGGGTTCGAAATGCCCGCAATCCATGACCGCAGATGAGCGTCGGAACAACTACGGGCCGGATGCTTCGGCACAGGGTAGCCCAACTCCTGCTGCGCCCCCTTCAGAGGCTCAGTCGAGTTTTGCACCGGAAGTCACTCAACCAGCGGCTGTCACCTCTGTGATGGAAGATCCACGTACAGCACAGCTGTACCCCAATTAGTGGGTGTGATTCCTAATCTAGGAGGCCGCTATGGGCAAGACTCTAGCTCTTTTAGCGATTGCACTATGCAGCGCTTCGTCTTTGGCTGCACCCGACTCCAGGGCCATCAATGAACCGTTGAGCATTCAACGCCAGATCTTCGGAAGTGGCGAGCAAGGTGCAGCAGGCTCGCAGCAAGCAGAGCCGGTGGGCGACTATGGCGTCTGGCATGTGCCGCAGTACCTGCCTGGCTATCCGACCGCAGCAACGATATGGCCCCGCGCTATCCCTGTGAAATGCAAGGACAGGCAGTGCGAAGGCTATGTGATTACCCCGCAGATGGGGCCAGGTGAGTACCTGTTCTTCGTGCCTACAAGCGAATAGACTGGTCAAAGGCATAACAGGACGGCAGCACTCCTTTGGTGCTGACAGCAACTCACCTAACAAGGGCGGCTTCGTGCCGCCCTTGTTGATTGCATACTCACATCCCCTGATGAGTCGCATGCACAAGCCAGGCTTCAAACTGCAGGCGAACCAGCAGGACAAGCGCAGCGTGATCCCGATCGAGATGCACGACATTGATCAGTGGCTGGGGGGACAGTGCGGGAGGCGGGGCAACTCCTTAGATTGGCACCTGTGAATGTGTTTGATGCCGATCCAGCCTAGTTTTGGGTGCCAGGCTGTTATCGGTCATCAGCGTGCCCTCGGCGAGTTCGATCGAAGGTCCGCTCAAACAGAGAGTGGAGGCGTTCGCAGTCGGTAGCCCGCGCCGCCGCTGCGAAGCAGTGGGATGGGCGCGAGCTTTTAAACGAATGCGAACCCAGACGGTTCCCTGAATCGCGACAAAGGGGCCGATATGGCCATTTTCACTTCAGATGCATAAATGGCGCCCGAGGATCGTGTTGGCCTCGTTCAAGGCCGTGTGGAAGCTAAGGCCGGCATCGGTCACCATGAACTCGCTTCTGGCGCCACCAAGCGACAGGGAGCGCGTGAAGCCGCAGACCGATATGGGCTCCCCAATATCGAAGGGAACCCTCCAGACCTTCCCTTGCGTAGGGCGATTGCCAAGCTCGCCCATGTGGGGATTGGTCACATTGGCGAATGCGATCAGGTCTGGTGTATGGGTTGGTGCGATCACCGAGATAAGGCGCGCGAGCTCCGTGGCCGTGAGCTTGCCTTCGGCGAAGGCGATGAAGAGCTTGGCGTGGACCTCTGGTTTGCTGAAATCGTTGGCTAGCGAGATTGCCAGTACGACACGTTGTCCGAGATCCTCCATCTCCTTGCTGCTTTCGGCCGCCTTCGAGAACATCCGGTACTTCTCAATTTCTGGCAACCCATCCAGCGTTCGAATAAAGCGCGCAAGCTTCTCGGCCTCGATTCGATCACGAAGGCCTCTGACGCTCTCAGCTACTTCGAGCGCAGCCTTAATGCCGGGTAGAACTTCAAGCACCTTTCTGTCGACGGCCTTGCTCAATACGTCCGAGGTGCCCGACAATATTTTTGTAAGTTGGCCTGTAACCGTCACTGCGATCTCCATTGATTGTCATTGGACAAGTATCGCCTTTGTCTGCCCGCCGAGAAGAAGGGCGATAACTTTTATCTCAGCATCGTGCGGAGATTGCGCTACCAAGCGGTCGCCGACTCCGGCGACACGAAGACCGAGAAGGGTCGTTTACGGACTTAGGTTTTACCGAGGCTCGCGTAAGGCTTTGCGCCAATCCCATGGCGCGATGGGTTCGGCATCTCGCCAAAGTCCAACCTTTCGAGCCTTGGCCTCTTGCTCTGCAAACTCGTATTGCCCGCGCTCCTGCGGTGACTGCTCGCGGGCATAGGCGCGATACCACCAGGCCATTCCTTGTGTGATCATGGCCAAGCCCGCATCGAGTGTGCGCGGCCCGGTTGGCGCTGATGCAGGAGCAACCCAGACCGTGCAGACCTGTCGCTTGTACCGGTCTGTCTTGGTGCAGCGCAGCTCTGCCTCTTTCTGAAATGTCAGCTCGGCCAGTGCTTGGCGGGCACGCTCACCGAACGGTTGCTTGCGCTCAGGGGCGTCAATGCCCTGCAGCCTTACTTTGACCTGTTCATATTGGCCGGGCTCGCCACATCGGGCGGTCAGGGTGTCGCCGTCTGAGATGCCGACGACAAGGCAGAGAAGCGAAATGGCGATCATTTGGCACCATAGAGGCAACGGGCATCTCGCCCGAGTGCAAGGTTGCAAGGTTGCAAGGATTTCAGCACCGGCGTTCACGGGTCCTAACGGTGGAAAAACCTACACTGAAACCTATACCAGTTGGTAAAGTGCAAGCGTGCTTCATTAGGTTTCGTTGTGCTAAAATTTTTAGATGCACTAAATTGTTTTTCCTAGTGAAGACAACGATTTGCGGCAGATTTTGCAATGAAATCATGCAGTTATCAGTGTGCGGGTGTCGTTCAATGGTAGGACTCTTGCTTCCCAAGCAAATAACGTGGGTTCGATTCCCATCACCCGCTCCAGTTTTATTTTTCTAAAACAAAGACTTATCGCGATCTTTGTTTTTTGGGGGGAGTTCCTGGGGAGTTTTGCCCGATGAAGGACTCCAGCTTCGCCTGCTCGATATCCCCCTGATCGTCGTCCAGCCACTTGGAATAGGCGCTCCAAAACATCTCCACAGAATGCCCCATCTGCTTGGCGTGGCACCTGCCATGAGCAGCATCGTCGCATAGGTGTTGCGCATATGGTTGGGCAGCCGGTAACGAATGCCCAGGGCCTTGAGCACCGGCACCCAGAAAGGGTTGCGAAACCGCTTCTCGTCAGTCCAGGGATCTCCATGCGTCGGTTCCACAAAGACCGTCTGTGAGTCCTTGGGTGGAGGGTGTGCAGAATTTTGTGTAAACGGACAATCCACCGCAGGCGAGAGCCTGCTTGTCCGCAAACACAATGACAA
>NZ_JBSIFD010000040.1:0-29600 GCF_053615495.1 Comamonas sp. HJ-2
CGAGCTTGACGAGGAGCTTCAGTACGCTGGCGGCGGCAACATCAACGATGGCGACTGATGTGCAACCGCTATAACACTCCCTCAGAGATCGAGATAGAGCGTCACTTTCGCATTGGCCGAGAATCTCCGGGCTGGTGGAAGGATGAGCGCCTCGACATCTTTCCTCGGGCACCTGGCCCGTTTCTGCGCCGCGCGGTCGATGACCCGGGTTACAGCATTGAGGGTGCGGCGGGTCAGTGGGGTCTGATCCCCTGGTTTGCGAAAGAGCGCACGCTGAAATACAGCACCAACAATGCGCGCTCGGAGGAGCTGGCCAGCAAAGCCAGCTACAAGGCACCCTGGGCGCGCGGCCAGCGCTGCATCATTCCCGCCTGGAGCTTTGATGAGCCGTGCTGGGAGACGGGCAAAAACGTATGGTGGAGATTTTGCCGGGCCGATGGCGCGCCGTGGGCGCTGGCCGGGCTGTGGAATCGCTGGAATGATCCCAAGTCTGGCGAGCTCGTGGAGAGCTACACCATGCTGACCATCAATGCCGACTCACATCCCCTGATGAGTCGCATGCACAAGCCAGATCCCAGGCTGCCGGCGGACCAGCAGGACAAGCGCAGCGTGATTGCGATCGAGATGCAAGACATTGATCAGTGGTTGGCTGGGACAATTGACGAGGCGAAGGATCTTTTGAAACTACCGCCTGTCCAAGTATGCGAAGTAGTCTTTTAAAATTAGCATCATGCTGCGCTTTGCACTCATTTGTTTGTCAGCGGGGATCCGTTAGAAGTTTTGCAGCGTGTCCAACTGAGCTTGGGTCAAGCCCCGCTGATAAGCATTGTTGGTTCGGAAATTATTTGCGATGTCCGCAACCTGGGTATCCACCTGAGTGGCTCTAGCCGTAATGTCCATGGCGGTCAGTCCGGTGTCAGTGCCCGTCATCACGACGAAGTTTGTCAGCGTGATGGTACCGCCGGCGGGCACTGAGATATCGAAGCTGAAGCGCAGGTCATCGGCACCTTGGCGGGCGCCGAGTGCCGTGTCGGATTGGTAGGCGACAGTGTCTGCTGTGCCGAACGCAATGCCGACGTCACGGTCACCTATTAAGCCGCCGTTTGACTTGCAGTCCCAGGCGCTCAGCGCCTTCTGCGCAGCACCCGGAGTGGGATAGATGATGCCATAGCGGTCTGAACCGAGATTGGTTTCGTAAGTCACGACAGCATTGATCGGCGCTGCAGTTGGGTTGTGAAACTCATCAGTGGTGCGGGCCCACAACTGGTTGGGCTGTGTAAAGAAAGAGCGCTGCACCTCGAGTCCTTTGAGGGTGCGGACGCCCGAGCGAACGTTTTGAGCAACCTTGGCTGCAGACACGGTCCAGCCTGAATTGCTTGCTTCGAAGTCGCCATTTGTGACGAATTCATGGTTGATCGAGTCCTTGACGGACACATTATCGATAACTGTCCCCCAGGTGTTCCCCCAGATCCCATCTCGGCTCCAAGCCCGCTGCTCGAAAGACAGCACCACGGTCTGGCCCATGAACGCAGTAAGCGGTGCGGAGCCCCAGGTTCCGGTGGTTCCACTGAAGTTAGTCCTGAAGAGGGTGGCCAGTAATGCTCCGGCCGTGTCACGTACAACGACTTGAACATATTGATTCGGGTCGTAGAAGGGGCCAGAGGGGGCAAAAAAAGTGCTCTTGCCGCTCCATATCAAGGCGATGCCACCAGAGGCTCCGGTGAGATTTAGAGTTTGCTGTAGGCGAATCTCGGGGCCCACATGCAGATAGGCGTAGGAGCCCGACGCTGATCCTGCGCCGAGCAAGAATTGCGCATCTGAAGTGAAGCTCACGGTCTTGACGCCATCCCCTGCCGCCAGTTCGGGGCCCAAAGCCGTCAACTCTGCATAGGTCTGATCCGAAGGGAACGACGCGGGCGAGCCGCCGACGCTCACGGACAGGTGCAGGGCACCATCGAACTGGTCATTGCCTCCATCAGAGATAGAAAAATCTGAAGACAGATCCCAAATATTGGCCTGTCCGGGTGCCCTAGAGCCGTCACCATCCGTCGCGGCAATGGATTGTAAAAAAGCGGTACCAGCAGGCAAAGCGGTTGGAGTGGCCAATTCGGGGCCGGCCGGCGCAGGGGGTGGTGGTGGTGGTGCCCCTGGTGTCTGTGGCTCTCCAGGAGGGGCTGGCACTGAAGGCGATGAAATGCTGTAGTCATCGCCCCCGCAGCCAGCCAACACGGCGGCGCTAATCATCGTCAGGGAAAAATTACGCCGTCTCATGAATCGCTGCTCCGAAGATGAAGGATTGCTCTTGCCTTGGCTGTAACAATTCCCACTAAAAGTAACTAGAGGCAATATAGATGATGATTCCGCCGCAATTATTTCAATCCCCACCTCTGGCCTGCTGTGCCAGATAGGCCGGTCTTCAGGATTTCACGAGTGCTGAGTGAAGCTTAAGTGCCTTCGAGCCACCGATGCTTGTGGCATTCACTCTGACTTGTATGCCGGATTGATCGCCCAACTGTCGGAGATGGAGGATTTCTGGATTACTTGACCTGAGTGTCTTGACGCTGCGTGCGCTTGAGTTTTCGCCAGTCCCATGGTGCTGTTGGTTCAGGATCGCGCCATAGGCCAATCTTTCGAGCCTTGGCCTCTTGCTCTGCAAACTCATATTGGCCGCGTTCCTGCGGTGACTGCTCACGAGCATAGGCGCGATACCACCAAGCCATGCCTTGCATGATCATGGCCAGGCCTGCATCGAGAGTGCGCGGCCTGATGCAGGTGTAACTCAGACTGAGCACACCTGGCGCTTGTACCGGTCTATCTTGGTGCAGCGCAGCTCAGCCTCTTTCTGGAGGGTTAGTTCGGCCAGCGTTTGCCGGGCGCGATCCCCGATCCGCTGCTTGCGTTCAGGGGGGCGATGCCCTGCAGTCTGACCTTGACCTGTTCGTATTGCCCAGGCTCGCCGCATCGGGCAGTTAGGGTGTCGCTTCGGAGTTGCAGACGACAAGGCAGATGAGGGTGGAGGCGAACATAGGGCAACGGCGAAGAGGGCCGCTATCCAGTGCATAATAACGACCGGTCATATCAAACGAGAAATGACCGATGCGGAGCGCTCCGCAAATCTAGGTGTCAACGAAGTCGAAAAAACCTAGTGAAATCAATCATCTGCCCGTAGCTCAGTTGGATAGAGCAACAGCCTTCTAAGCTGTGGGTCACAGGTTCGATCCCTGTCGGGCAGGCCAAGCGAAGAAAAAGCCCATTCATGCAATTGCGTGAATGGGCTTTTTGTTTCTGCA
Source organism: Comamonas sp. HJ-2 (assembly GCF_053615495.1). Taxonomy (NCBI): domain Bacteria; kingdom Pseudomonadati; phylum Pseudomonadota; class Betaproteobacteria; order Burkholderiales; family Comamonadaceae; genus Comamonas; species Comamonas sp. HJ-2. The sequence continues at coordinate 3,291 of NZ_JBSIFD010000040.1, forward strand.
TCAGCAGTGTGCGCAGAGTGCATTTAAGACTCTGCGATCTTGCCTCTATATTTTCATTCCATTTCTTCTTCAAAAACGACCGATGGTGCGGCGACGACGCGTGCAATGTCCGTGGGGGCAGTAATCAGGCTTTTGCTTACATAGCTGAAGGGTGTGTCAGGTTCGAGAGCTGCAGTCGCCAAATGCGCTTTTGCCTGGTTGAGGGTGATGTAGTAGCTGCCCATTGGCGCTTCAATGGCGCCACGCGTCAGCACGGGGGTGTTGCTGCCGGTACGGGATGGGGTGTAGTTTTCTGCCAGCATCTGACCAGATTCTGCAATCTGCATGACTTGCACTCCCTGTAGGCGCAAACGGTCGACGGCTCGCCCTGAGTCAGCCGACAGCCAGTAACCGCATGGGCGGGGACGGCTTTGTTCGGGCTTTATGTTCAGCGATGAATTCCAGTCCACACGGGCTTCGATTTCCTGGCCGGATTCGGCCTGCAGCATGCGGATGGTGCGCTGCTCAGGTGTTTGTTTGGCCTGGATGGTCAGGGTGTTGCGGCAAGCGAGAGCGGAAATATCGCGGGACACAAAGGATTCGACCTGCTTCAGGTTTTTTGATTTCTCGGCCGTGGCTCGCAGTGCTGCAGTTGCCGCAGTGACCAGGCTGTGCACGCGGCGCTGAATGTGCAGGCGCCCCAGATCGGAGCCGCGGCTGGCTATCAGCAGAGCGACAGAGTTTTTGAGGCTGCTGGTATTGGCAAGAGTGTCGGCAGTCAAACCGGCCATGGACATTGATTTGTCCTCAGGCTGAGCACTGGGCTGAAAAAACCATTCATTGCTGAGCTCTGCCTGCTTGAGAGCGTTGCGTATGGGTTGGCTGAACCACTCTCGTGCTGCCTTGTTGACAAATTCGTGTGCGTTGGCCGTGGCAGCGGGTTGCAGTAGTACGTCGTAGCGCTGCACGGCCTGAAACTTCTGCAGCAACGTGCCAGCTGCTGCAAATTCACGTAGATCAATCACAGCTGCAGGCCGGTAGTTACGGGTCAGGCGGGCGAGGGCCTGTGCTTCCGGAGTGCTTAGCAGCAGATGATCGTGAACGAGGTCTGTGCCGTCTGCTGTGACGTGGCTGGCTGTGCCTGCCGCATCAGGATTGGCCCGGGGTACGATGATGATGTTGGTCTGCTGCAGCAAGGGCGCCAGCAGGCCGCCCTGGCTCAGTTCACGTGCGACGACCAACAGGGCCTCAGTGCTGGCAGGTTCGTCGTCACGTTGGCCGCCGACCAAGAGCACAGTGGGTTTGCCGCTGCTGTTGATGGTTGTTGCCTGGGTGCTTTGGCCTTGAGTCGCAATAAGCGCTTGAATCGGCAGTCCTCTTTGAGAGGTGCCGATAGTGACGGTGGACAGTTGCGAGCCGTTACCAGCCTTGCTGCTCACTGATTGCAACCATGCAGAAATTTCTGTCTGCGTGCTGAACTGCTGTCGCCCGCTACCCAGACCTGGAGTGTCATAAAGAGTGGTGGGGTCGGTAAAGCGAGACTCGATGGCCGGGTTATAGGGCAGGGCAGTCAGCTGTGGCGTAGGGGCAACCGCCTGGCTGATCACCGAAGGGGCGGCAGGAGAACTTGCTGCGGAGGGGGCTGGGGCCGTTGCAGGGCCTGACATGCCAGCCCAGGGCGGCAGCTGCACATTGGCACAGGCCGTCAATAGCACTGCCGAGCCCACTGTCGTCAGCTTGAGCATGCTTTGGGTCCAGACGGACTGCGTGCGCTTGGCATGAGAGAAAACAGGCTTGGTAAGAAATGTCATAAGTTCAACGCAGATAAAAAGAACATGCCAAGAGCGAAAGCTCAAGCTTCGCACATCTGGAGCCCATATTAGGTCGGCTGGCTTGCTGTCGGCTGTCAGCGCGCAGCGATGCTGCAGCTGGAAAAAACAGAAGGGCTGCAATATTGGAGATTGCAGCCCTTCAGGAGGTTGGGTTGAAGGTAGTTTCACACCTTCAGCCATAGACGCCGTGGATTAACGGCCGTAACCGCCGCCAAAGCCTCCACGGTTGCCACCGCGATTGCCTCCGCCGAAGCCACCGCGACCGCCGCCAAAGCCGCCACGGCGACCACGGTCAGCCATGCTGTCCACGCTGGTGCGCATTGGATCTGGCTGGCCACCGGCATTGCTGCCGCGCGCGCCGTTGTGGCGGGCATGTCCTTGCTGCGTGCCCAGGTGCGCATCGGCGCGGGGGGGCTGGTCGTCGTAGCGGTTGCCGCGTTCGCGATCACCGAACTGGCGGGCGCCGCCGCGCTTGGGAGCGCGCTGCTGATCGTTGTTGCCCTGGGGGCGTGGAGCACGGTCGTTCGGGCCGAAGGAGTTGCTGCGCTCGCCGTTGCGCTCTGTGCCGCGATCGGAGTTGCGTTCGCCGCGTTCGACAGCTTGCTGGCCCTGGCTGCGCTGGCTGTTGACGCGGTTGTTGCTGCGGGGCTTGTGCTGGCGTGCGGGGCGTTGCTGTGCTTCACCTTCTGCTTCGCCTTGCTGGGCATCTGCGGCAGCAGGGCGGCGGCCACCGCGGCCGCCATTGGGAGTCTTGTTGGAGCGGATGCGCTCCATCATTTCCTGGCGGGCTGCCTTGGCAGCTGCCTGCATCACATCGCGGCTGGGAGGCTTGCCAGCGCCACCCCACAGGGTTTGTCGGCCCATGGCAATGGGCTCGGCGATTTCGCCTTCTTCAGGACCAAAACCTTCGATGGGCTGCACCGGAATCTCCTGCTTGGTAAAGCGCTCGATATCCATCATGAAGCCTTCTTCGTCCATGCAGACCAGGCTGACTGCGTTGCCTTCGCGGCCGGCACGACCGGTACGGCCGATACGGTGTACATAGTCTTCCGAGATATTGGGGATCTCGTAGTTCACCACATTGGGCAGTTCATCAATGTCGATGCCGCGTGCCGCGATATCTGTTGCCACCAGCGCGCGCAGTTCGCCTGTCTTGAAGCCTTCCAAGGCCTGGGTACGGGCGCTCTGGCTCTTGTTGCCGTGCAAAGCCATGGCGGAGACGCCGTTCTTGGTCAGGTACTCGGCCACGTTGTTGGCGCCAAACTTGGTGCGGGTGAAGACCAGCACCTGACTCCAGTTGTTTTCCTGGATGATGTGCAGCAGCACCTGCTTTTTCTTGCCGCGTCCCACGGGGTGGATCACCTGCTTGATGCGCTGCACGGTGGTGTTGCGCGGCGTGACCTGGATGGATTGGGGGTTGCGCAGCAGACCATTGGCCAGCTCGCGAATTTCATCGCTGAAGGTGGCAGAGAACAGCAGGCTTTGCTTGTCCTTGGGCACCAGCGCCAGAACCTTCTTGACGTCGTGGATAAAGCCCATGTCCAGCATACGGTCGGCCTCGTCCAGGATCAGCATCTCGACGGTGGACAGGTCCATAAAGCCCTGACCGGCCAGGTCCAGCAGACGGCCGGGCGTGGCAACCAGAACGTCCACGCCTTTTTCGATGCGGGCGATCTGCGGTTTCATGCCGACACCGCCAAAAATCACGGTGGAGGTGATGTCTAGATACTTGGCATAGCCGCGCAGGTTTTCTTCCACCTGGGCCGCCAGTTCGCGGGTAGGGGTCAGCACCAGAGTGCGGATGCCCTTGCCGCCAAACTTGTTCTTGGGCGCTGTGCCGCTTGCCAGGCGCTGCAACATGGGCAGCGTGAAGGCGGCAGTCTTGCCGGTACCGGTCTGGGCGCCGGCCAGCAGATCGTGCCCGGCGAGAACCAGAGGAATGGCCTGTGCCTGAATGGGGGTCGGGTTTTCATAACCCTGTTCTTGTACGGCCTTCAGAATGGCGGGTGCCAGATTCAGTTCTTCAAATGTCATTGTGATCAATTGCGCCAATCCTGGGCGCGGGGTATCAGCCTGTCATGGCACCCGTGGGGTGCCTGGCCAGTTGTAGGCAGATATAGTTTGCGTGTTGGGAGCTTGGAAACGCTTCCTTTGTCCCCAGCTGAAGTGCTGCTGCAGCAGGCAACTGGACGCCTGTTGCGAGGGGTATTGTCGCATGCACCGATAATCATGGTTTGATTGCCGTGTAAAGCGGCACACTTTTTTGCATAAATCCAAGTAACTCAAAGCAATTCGGACATGGCTCAATACGTTTTTTCGATGAATCAGCTGACCAAGACGGTGCCGCCCAAGCGCCAGATCTTGAAAGGCATTTCCCTGAGTTTCTTCCCCGGCGCCAAGATCGGCGTGCTGGGTCTGAACGGCTCGGGCAAGTCTTCGCTGTTGAAGATCATGGCCGGTGTGGACAAGGAGTATGAAGGCGAAGCCATCCCCATGCAGGGGCTGTCCATCGGCTACCTGCCCCAGGAGCCTCAGCTCAATCCCGAGCACACCGTGCGCCAGGCCGTGGAAGAAGCCATGGCCGAGGTGAACAATGCCAAGGCCCGTCTGGAAGAGGTGTACGCAGCTTACGCAGAAGAAGATGCGGACTTTGACGCCCTGGCTGCCGAGCAAGGTGAGCTGGAAGCCATCATCGCTGCTGCGGGAACGGACTCTGAACATCAGCTGGAAATCGCTGCGGATGCACTGCGCCTGCCGGCATGGGACGCTATCGTGGGTCAGCTCTCCGGTGGCGAAAAGCGCCGCGTTGCCCTGTGCAAGCTGCTGCTGTCCAAGCCTGACATGCTTCTGCTGGACGAGCCAACCAACCACTTGGACGCCGAGTCCGTGGACTGGCTGGAGCAGTTCCTGCACCGCTTCAGCGGTACCGTGGTCGCCATTACCCACGACCGCTACTTCCTCGACAACGCGGCCGAATGGATTCTGGAACTGGACCGTGGCCATGGCATTCCCTACAAGGGCAACTACTCCGACTGGCTGATCCAGAAGGGTAACCGCCTGGAAGCCGAGCAAAAGGGCGAAGAAGCACGTGCCAAGGCCTTGAAGAAGGAACTGGAGTGGGTGCGCCAGAATGCCAAGGGTCGTCAGGCCAAGTCCAAGGCCCGTATTGCGCGCTTTGAAGAGCTGAGCGATTACGAATACCAGCAGCGCAATGAAACACAGGAAATTTTCATTCCTGTGGCCGAGCGTCTGGGCTCCAAGGTCATCGAGTTCACCAATGTCTCCAAGTCCTTTGGCGACCGCATGCTGATTGACAACCTTTCGATGAACATTCCCGCTGGTGCCATCGTCGGCATCATCGGACCGAATGGTGCCGGTAAGTCGACTCTGTTCAAGCTGATCGCGGGTAAGGAGCAGCCTGATTCAGGTACGGTGGATATCGGTCAGACCGTGAAGATGGCCTTTGTGGACCAGCACCGTGATGAACTGGCGAACGAAAAGACCGTGTGGGAAGACATCTCCGGCGGTTTGGACATGATTACCGTGGGCAAGTTCACCATGGCGTCGCGCGCTTACGCGGGCCGCTTCAACTTCAACGGCCAAGACCAGCAAAAGAAGGTCGGCAACCTCTCCGGTGGCGAGCGCGGTCGCCTGCACCTGGCCAAGACGCTGATTCAAGGCGGCAACGTGCTGCTGTTGGACGAGCCCTCCAATGACTTGGACGTGGAAACCCTGCGTGCGCTGGAAGACGCGCTGCTGGAGTATGCCGGTACCGTGATGGTCATCTCGCATGACCGCTGGTTCCTGGACCGTATTGCCACGCATATCCTGGCCGCCGAAGGCGATTCCCAGTGGGTATTCTTTGACGGCAACTACCAGGAGTACGAAGCCGATAAGAAGAAACGACTGGGTGAGGAAGGTGCTGCACCCAAGCGCATGCGTTACAAGGCGTTGAAGTAAGCATCAAAATGTCTCCAGCATCGGCTGGAGCGGGTATTCTTAGGGGCTATGAGCCTCGCACATGCATCCGTTTCCGTGCTGCGCACCTGCCTTGTCCAGGTGGTGCGTGGCGCTGATGCATTCGCGCTGCGATTGTTGCAGCGCACCGAATATGCGTTGGAGCAATCGCTTTCGACGGGTTTCCACTCTATAAGGCGCGATGTGCTCGGCGCTGCGCTGCATAACCTGCAGCAGCACCGGGCCTCGGTGATCAGCAGCTTCCCGCAGAATTTGCTGGAGGCGCTGGTACTGTCAGCGCGCCAACCGTTTTCCTTTTCTGCACAGACGCTGGATACTGTCACTGGCCGGCTTTTGCCATTGGCGGCCATGGCCGAGTCGGCCAGCCGCCAGCTCAAGGCCGAGCACAAGCTGGTGCAGATGGTCGAGCCCCAGGTCGAGTTGGCGCTGGCCGATCTGGATGCGTTGATGAGCGGCGCTCAGGGGCTTGAATCCGCTCGGCCAGAGTGCAATCCGCTGCGGCTGGAGAACTATGTACGCGCTTTGAGCCAGTCGTTGACGGCTGTTCAGCCCGTCACGGAAGTGGCCGATTGCTGGCATGAATTCATGTCGCAGCAGCTGGGTTCGATTCTGGCTTCTGAATATTCCCGTGCTGCCAATTTGCTGCGCCAGCATGGCGTGCAGCCTGCCCGCTATGGCGCGGACGGCGACACCCGGCCTCAATGCCTGCTGACCTTGCGGCTATTGCAGGAGTTGGCCTCAGATCTGCGCTGGATTGATGATTCGCGTTGCACCGTGCCCCAGTCGCTGACGGACTCCATGCTGGCGGGTTGGCCGGCGACCGAGCCGGCCTCTATCGCGCCTGTGCAAGATTCGGGGCTGGAGCCAGGCTGGACTTCGTATTCGGCCAATGCGCTGCAGACTTCGCAACAACCCTGGGTACCCAGTGCTCTGGGGGGATTGCGCGCACCACAGCCCAGTCAGGCGCCCAGTGCTCTGATTCAGATACGCACGCTGCAGCGAATGATGAGCCATATGACCAGCGACGGCCGCCTGCTGCCGCCGGTGCAGCGGGTCTTGTTGCGGCTTGAACCCATGTTGAGCCAGTTGGTGGCGCAAGACGGTGTTTTCTTTGAGGATCGCTTGCACCCGGCACGGCAGTTGCTGGACGAGCTGACGGCTCGCAGCCTCTGGTTTGCCAGCGAATCTGCTCTGGGATTTGCCCACTTCATCACCGTGGCAGAGGCTGCGGCGAACCAGTTGGCTAGTGCAGGGCAGGCAAATGCCAATGTATTTGCCCGAGTGCTGCAATTTGTGCGCGAGCAGTGGCCGCCGGAAGGTCGTATGAGCCGCGTTGCGGCGCTGAGCCAGCATACCGAAGTCGAGCATTCCACGCGGCAAGGGCTGATGAGCTCGGCGCTGGGGCTGGTCGATCGCCAAGTTGTGAGCGCCATCGAGCAAATCAAGCCCGATGCCCTGCAACTGGCGCAGATGATTCGAAACCTGCCCAGTGCCAAGGGTGTGCCTGAAGATATTCTGGATTTTGTGACCGGCCCGTGGGCCGGTGTGATTGCCCAGGCGCAGCAGCGGGCCGAACCAGGGCAGGAGCGCGACCCGGGTGGTTATCTGGCGCTGGTGCCCAGCCTGCTGTGGAGCGTGTCGCCGCAGGCCGCTCAGGATGTGACGCGGCTGGTGGCCATGGCGCCCAAGTTGCAGCGCCGCCTGGCGCGAGGCTTGCGCAGCGTGGGCCGCACGGATGTCGAAATCGCCGCACTGGCGGCCCGGCTGGGAAGCCTTCAGCAGCGGGTATTGGATGCGGCCGAGGCTGCGGGCCAGTCCGGCTCCGACGAATTTGCCAGGGTGGATGTACTCGGTGAACTGCCCAGCGTGCTGGCGGGTCTGGATGGCGCCTCAGAAACCGTGCGTGCAGGACTGGATATCACCTTGCCGGTACTGACCGACAGAGTCGAGGATCCGCCATCAGTGGCCGTGATGCGAGAGGCGCAGGTTCAGGCTGCAACCCATTCCTCAGGACCTGTCTTCAAGACCACAGCGTCGCAAAAGATAGTCAGTGCTCCATTGGACGAGACTGAAGCAGTTGTCTCTGCTCCCATGCCGGGGCATGCATCCATGGGGCAGAGCAAGCCTGCTGATGTTGCCGAATGGCCTTTGGGCACCTGGGTGGAGCTGTGCAACGAGCGCCAGCAGCTGCGCACCAAGCTCACCTGGGTCAGCCCGCAGCAAAGCCTGTTTCTGTTTACCGCCGAAGACGGAAGCACCCAGTCCATGACGCGCCGCATGCGGGATAAATTGCTGACGCAGGGACAGTTGCGGCGACTTGAGGCGATGGCCTAGCTTCTTGCGCTTAAATCCTGATGGCTGGGTAGTGTCGTCTGGCCTTCGATCTGTACCGATTGAGCCAGCAAAACAGCGCGTGCGGTGGCTATGGCCACGGCTTCGGCCGCCAAGGTGCTCAGCGTCATCATTCCTAGCGATTTGCCGCTGCGGCCCGTGCCCAGGGCAAACAGGCTATCGCCATCGCTCATGGTGTGCACGGGGTTGATGGCTCGTGCCAGGCCATCATGGGCTACCACGGCCAGGCGGTGGGCCTGGGCCTTGGTGATAGCGGCATCGGTCGCTACGACGCCTATCGTGGTGTTGCTGCCGGCCAGAGTCGGCCTGGGCTCTTCGCCCGCCAGCAAGGCATCGCGGGTGCCGCGCAATTGCAGGCCGTCTGCCGTGCGTGCCCCGGCCAGCAACTCGCCGTTGAAGGGGTTGAATACATCGCCCAGCGCATTGCAGGCAATGATGGCTCCTACGGTGACGCCATCGACGGTAAAGCTGGCCGTGCCTATGCCGCCCTTCATGGCGCGTTCGTGGCCGAAGACCTTGCCCACCACGGCGCCAGCGCCAGCGCCTACGCTGCCCTCGGCGGGTCGCCCGGTGCCAGAGTCCGGCCCCGTATTCCGGCAGGCGGCATAGCCGGCCGCAGCATCGGGGCGTATGCGCATATCGCCCATCATCACGTCAAACAACACGGCTGCCGGCACCAGCGGAATCCGGCCCACGCCGATACTCAGGCCGGCACCTTGCTCTTCCAGCCAGCGCACGGCCCCTGTGGCAGCATCCAGCCCCCAGGCGCTGCCGCCGGCCAGCATGATGCCGTGGACCTCCTGCACCAGATTGCTGGGGTGAAGCAAATCGGTCTCGCGCGTGCCAGGGGCTGCGCCGCGCACATCCACACCGCCCACGGCACCTTGAGGGCAAAGCACGGCGGTGCAGCCCGTGGGGCGACGCGAGTCGCTGAAATGGCCGACGGAGATGCCCTGCACACGGCCGATATGGCCTTCGTGTGCGAGCAGATCTTGAATCGTTGAAAAAGCGCTCATGCCAGTACTCCTTGTATTTCTTATATGTTTTTATGGATAAATAGATGGTTTTTTATTCTTTAGGGTTTGCCCGTGTAGGGGTCATACTTGCTCACATTGTTGCAGCTCGGTAAACAAATGAGAGCCGTACTGCCCACGCGCATCCAATTCAAGGAGTGATCCATGCCCGCCCATTTTTCTTTTGCAGCCAGCCGCCGTGCCGTTCTGGCCACTGCCGCAGTAGCATTGCTGGCGACTGCCGGTGTACCTGCTCTGGCGCAGGACCCGGCCAAGAAGAACCTGCTGATTGGCGCCACCGCCGGCTCCAACTATGACCTGCTGCAAAAAGGCATAGTGCCTCAGCTGCAGAAAAAGGGCTATCAGATCAAGCTGATCGAGTTCAATGACTATGTTCAGCCCAATCTGGCGCTGTCCGACGGTTCGCTGGATGCCAATTTCTTCCAGCACCGTGCCTATTTCGATCAGTTCACCACGGATCGCAAGCTGGCGCTGACTGCGATTGCTCAGGGCCCGGTGGCACCCATGGGCGTGTACAGCAAAAAGCACAAGTCTCTGGCCGATATCAAGAGCGGCGCCAAGGTGGCTCTGCCCAATGACCCCAGCAACCTGGCTCGTGCATTGCTGGTGTTGCAGCAGGCAGGCCTCGTCAAGGTCAAGGAAGGGGTGAACCCGGCCCGTATCTCCGAGCTGGATCTGGCCGCCAATCCCCACAAGCTCAAGTTTGTGGCGCTGGAGGCAGCCCAGTTGCCGCGTGTGCTCGAAGATGCTGACTATGTGGTGGTCAATGGCAACTTTGCCGTTTCCTCGGGTCTGAAGCTGAGCGAGGCCGTGGTGCTGGAAAAGACTCCCGATCTGTACCTGAACGTGGTGGCCGTGAAGACCGGCAACGAAAACAGCCAGTGGGCCAAGGATCTGTCCGCTGCCTACCGCTCGCCAGAGTTCAAGGCCGTGGTGGACAGCCAGTTCCCCGGCTACTCCAAGCCTGCTTTCCTCAAGTGATGGAGTTGGACTGAAGACGCCAAGGGCCGCGATGCGGCCCTTTTTTCATGCCCGTGGATTTGCTGGTTTTAGATGAAAAGCAAATAAGAGCATGGGTTTTTATTGGTTGGAATTTGCTCTCCCTGTCTGGATACTGCAAAGGCCTCTGCATGGATGCAGAGTCAGACCTTTGATATCAAAACACAGTACATCAACGAGGAGCAAAGCATGACCACTCTTTTTTCCGTAGCGCACCGCCGCCGCAGTCTTCTGGCCACCACCCTGCTGGCGGGAGCCGCTCTGGCTATGGGGGCCCTGCAGGCCGCAGCCCAGGACGCCGGCAAAAAGCAACTGGTCATCGGCGGCACGGCCGGCTCCAACATCGACCAGCTTCAATACGGCATAGTTCCCATTCTGCAGAAGAAGGGCTACAAGGTTCGCCTGGTGGAGTTCAACGACTATGTCCAGCCCAACCTGGCTTTGGCCGACGGTTCGCTGGATGCCAATTTCTTCCAGCACGAGGTGTATTTCAATCAGTTCAAGGGTGACCGCAAGCTGGATCTGACGGCCCTGGTACAGGGGCCGATTGCGCCCATGGGCGTCTACAGCAAGCAGCGCAAAAGTCTGGCCGACCTGAAGGAGGGCGATCGCATTGCCCTGCCCAACGACGCCAGCAATCTGGCTCGGGGCATTCTGCTGCTGCAGCAGGCGGGGCTGGTCAGGCTCAAGGAAGGCGTGAACCCGCTGCGCGTGTCTGAGCTGGATCTGGCCTCCAATCCCAAGAAGATCAAGCTCGTGCCCCTGGATGCGGCTCATCTGCCGCGCGCGCTCGATGATGCACAGTACGCCATCATCAACGGCAACTTTGCGATTTCCTCGGGCCTGAAGCTTTCAGATTCGGTGCTGCTGGAAAAAACGCCCGAGCATTATCTGAACATCGTGGCCGTCAAGACCAAGGACAAGGATGCGCAATGGGCCAAGGATCTGGCTGCAGCCTACAAGTCCGCCGAGTTCAAGGGCGTGGTGGACAGCAAGTTTGCGGGTTATGCCAAGCCCGCATTCTTGCAGTAAGACTCAGCCGACAAGAGCCTGAACCTCATCCTCCAGATAGCGCAGCGCACGCAGCTCGATCTGCTGCAGCTGCGCTTTCTGTGTTTCGGGCAGGACCTGCAAAAGCGCAGCGGCCCCAAAGTCGCTGAGCACGGCGTGCCCGGTCTGCAGATTGCACAGGATATTGTGGGCATACAGATCACCATGCAGCAGACCAAGGCCGTGCAGATGGGTGACGGCAGAGCGTATGCCTTGCAGCAACTGGTGGGCTACGCCGGTTTGCAGACGTAGTTCGGGGTCATAGACATCACGTGTGCAGCTGTCGAAGTTGGGCGGACCGGCTAGCGGCTGCATGGCTGAATCCAGCAGGGGCAGGGCCGTGGCTGTTTGCCCGTCAGGAGCGCCCAGAACCTGCGCCAGCGGCGTCAGCAGATGAGGATGCTGTCCTGCCGCAATGCCTGCTGCCAGTTCGGATTGCGGCGTGCCGTCGCTGGTCTGGGCGGCCTTGAAAACCTTGAGTGCCAGATCCTGTCCGTTGAGACTGGCGCGGTAGATATGGCCGCTGGCGCCTTCGCCCAGCTTGCCGGCAATCTGCAAATTTTGATAAAAAATGGGCTCAATCCCATGCCCTGAAAGCGTATCCAGCTCCTGTTTTTGAGTCATTGGATTGCCTGCCAACGCCAGCCACGCCAGGCGAGGCAGCCGGAAGATGACTTCAGGAGCATCTTCGAAACGGTTACTTGCCATGCGCAGCAACTCCAGCGCTTGGCAATGCTCCAGGCTCTGGGGCAGCTGCCTCAGCTGGTTGCACGACAGCATGAGCTTTTGCAGACGCGTGCATTGGCCGATGGACTCAGGCAACTGGTGCACATGGTTGTCCGTGAGAATCAGCCAGCGCAGGCGCGCCGGCAGGCTGTCCTTGGGCACATGTGTGATGCGGCAGGCCTTGAAACCCACCATTTCGAGTTGCGGCATGCGGCCCAGCACGCGGGGCAGTTCGCTGAACGGATTGTTCGAGGCAAACAGAATGCGCAGCCGCGCAAAACGCGTCAGATCATCAGGCAGGGTGCTGAGCCGGTTGCCCGACAGATCGAGGATCTCCAGCGTATCGGCCAGCTGATAAAGCGCGGCGGGGAACTCGGTCAGCCCATCGCAGAGCCTGATATGGTGTGCGCGGGCCAGTGAACCATTGGCCAGCCCGGAGTGAAACTGCTCTAGCGTCGACATAGGACGCGCAGTCTAAGCCCTGCGCACCCATGCACCTAAAACACACAATGCACGGAATGCCTGCATGAAAATCTTCAAAGACCTGCCTGCGCTGGTGCAGGCATTGCCCGAACTCGCGCTGAGCGACTGGGTGGATCTGCCTGCCGATGCCGCTGCCCAGCTTGAGGCGCCAAATCAGTCTCCGCCAGCAGATCTGCTGAAACAGCCTGCCTTGCGCTTTGTGGTGCGTGATGCGAATGAGGTGCCGCGCATGGGCTATGTGCCGTGGATGCCGGTGGCGGTGCTCGCTCAGATGCACTGGCCTTCACCATCGGACGCGGTGGCATGGTCTTGTTTTCTGCAGGCCGAGTTTGGGCGCAGCCAGCGCTTTGTAGAAAACCATGATGTGTGGGATGAGGCCGACGTGCCCGAGCCGTATTGGCTGTTCGCCGATGCTTCGTTCGATCAGCGGCTGGCTCACTGGTATCAAGGCCTGCAGGCCCATGCCTGGATGGACGAAGAGCCGGCTCAAGTCAAGCCCTTCAGCCGGGCCGAGCTGCGCCTGTGCGAATGGCGCCTGGGTTGCGCTCTTCCCCAGTCCTTGCGTGACTATCTGTTGCAGCTCGGTGTGCTGGACTGGGCCGAGCGCTTGCTGAGTCCGCGCTTTGATCTGATGGCGCCGGATGCAGACATGGATGCCATCGGTTCGGTGCAAGTCGTGTTCCCGGGCATCGCCGATATTGTGGAGATGAGTGCGCCGCAACAGGCGCAGCCCTTGAAGGCGCAGTTGAGTGAGCTGGTGGTGTTCGGGGACTACCTGGGCAATGGGAATCTCTGGTGCTTTGACCGCCGCGATGGCTCTGTCTGGTATCTGGACCATGACAGCAGCCCCTTGCTGACCCGTATGTTCGACGATGTGGGCGACTATCTGGACGCGCTGGCATTGATGTCGCTATGCCGCAGTCACGCCGTGGCCCAGGGGCGGGATGATGGCGATGAGCAGGCCGAAGTGCTGCTGGAAAAGCGCTTTGGGCGGGCGCTGATCAGGAAATGGATGTACTGAAATGAGTATGAAACTGCTCAAGGCCGCTGAAAAAGGCGATATTGCTGCGCTGGAGTTGCGCCTGAGGGACGGTGACGATATCGCCTATGTGCAAAAGAGCACAGGTCTCAATGCGCTGATCACTGCCCTCAATTGCGGCAACGATGCCGCGGCCCAATGGCTGGTGGAGCAAGGCAGTCCGCTGGATCAGGTGAGTCTGGCAACGGGCATGACCGCCACCGCCTGGGCGGCCTTCAACGGGCGCACAGAGATGCTGCAAGTGCTGCGGCAGGCGGGGGCCGACCTTGACAAGACCGGGGATGACAAGGGCCGCACCCCATATCTGTTGGCTGTGGACCATGGCGTGTGGGAGGCTGTGCGCTGGTTCTGGTCGGCCGGGATCGATCTTCGGCGCAGAGATGCGCAGGGGCGCAATGCCCATGATCTGCTGGTGTACAGCAGTCGTGATGTGCCCGGGGATGTACTGGAGCGCGTGGCAGGCCATGCGGGAGTAATGTCCACGGGGTTGTGACGGGATGACGATGCCATGCTTGCATGGCATCGTCATCGTCTCAACGGCGAGACTGCATCAGGACGCTGGCTGGATGCGGGTGATGATCAGCGAGCCATCCTTGTCCTCGGCGCGGAACAGCACTTTGTCACCGGCTTTGAAGTCGTTGGACTGGCTGGCGTCCGCCAGCACAAACACCATGGTCATGGGAGGCATGTCCAGGTTCTTGATTTCTTCGTGGCGAATCGTCAGCTTGCCTGTGCGCTTGTCCACGCGGGTGATTTCACCGGCGGTCAATGCATCGGCCTGAGCTGCAGGTGCGGTTGCAGAAGTGCCGGCTGCTGCGCCGTGACCAGCGTGTGCCGAGTGATCCTGCGCCAAAGCGGGAGTGGTCAGCGCAAAGCCCAGGCTCAGGGCAGCCAAAGTGGTGTGAAAGAGGTTTCTCATCATGTTCTCCTGAATTGAGGGGGTCAGCCGCGATAGCTGGTGAAGACCGAGGTGCTGACATCGCTGCGCATCAGGCTTTGGGTGACCAGCAGCACGTCGTAGGGGTCTTTGCGGCCGCCGTACTCGGGGCCGTCCATGCCGGGACTGCCAATGGGCATGCCCGGTACGGCGATGCCCAGCGCCTTGGGTTTTTGCTTCAGCAGCTTGTGCACATCGGCGGCTGGCACATGGCCTTCGACCAGATACCCGCCCACCAGGGCTGTATGACAGGAACCCAGGCGGGTAGGCAGGCCCAGTTTGGCGCGTACGGCGCTGTTGCCCACGTCGTGCACCTTGACGGCGAAACCAGCCTGCTCCATCAGGGCAATCCAGTCCTTGCAGCAGCCGCAGTTCGGGTCTTTCCAGACCTCCATGGCAATCTTGGCGGGAGCAGCCGCCATTGCTGACAGCGCAGCCATGCCGGCAGCGGCGGCCAGCAGATGCAGAACGTGGCGGCGGTTGGTGCTTGTCATCGGGAATTCCTTTCTTGCGTTATTCGGTGACGGTGAAACGCCCCGTCATGCCGGCCTGGTAATGGCCGGCGATCAGGCAGGCGAAGTCGAATTCGCCTGCGCGGTTGAAGCTCCACACCATGTCTTCGGTCTGGCCTGTGGCCACATGGGCCATATAGGGTTCGGCATGTTCCATGCCGGGGTACTTGAGCATCATCTGCGCGTGCTCATCGAGCGATGCCCGGGTGCCCAGCACCATCTCGTGCATGAGAAGGCCTTTGTTGACCACGCGCAGGCGCAGGGTTTCGCCCTTTTTCACGCTGAAATGACTGGGGCTGAAGCGCATGTCGTCCGTCATCTGGATGGTGATGGTGCGCCGGGCCTCCCTGGCCTCGGCGGCAATGCCCCAGGGCTTTTGCTCCTTGATCACGGGACCGCTGGCATGGGTGCTGTTTCCATGCGCAAAACTAGCGCCAGCGCTTGCTGCCAAAGTGCAGGCAGCTATGAAATGAATAGTCTTCATGAGAGTCTCCTGGCGTCAGTGCTGGGTGTGTGCACCCGTGGCGGGGCCGGTTTCGGGTTTGCGTACGGTGGCGGCACCAGGAGCGGTGCCGGGCGTGCTCTGGCGGGGGGCCTTGGCATCGAAAGGTGCGCCCTGCCATTCATAGGCACGGGTCCCTTTGGGCTGCTGGTACCAGCCGGGGTCCTTGTAGTCGTTGGCACCCAGGTTTTTGCGTACCTTGAAGCTGGTGAACATCCCGCCCATTTCGATGGGGCCGTAAGGGCCCTGGCCGGTCATCATGGGGAAGGTGTTGTCGGACAAAGGCATTTCCATGGCGCCCATATCGCCCATGCCGCGCTCGCCCATCAGCATGTAGTCGGGCACGATCTTCTGGATCTTGCCCACCAGGCCGCGGTGGTCCACGCCGATCATGGTGGGCACGTCGTGACCCATGGCGCCCATGGTGTGGTGGCTCTTGTGGCAGTGGAAAGCCCAGTCGCCGGGTTCGTCGGCAATGAATTCCACCTGGCGCATCTGACCCACGGCCACATCCGTTGTCACCTCGGGCCAGCGGGCGGACTTCGGAACGGGGCCGCCGTCGGTGCCCGTGACCTCGAACTCATGGCCGTGGATATGGATGGGGTGGTTGGTCATGGTCAGATTGCCCACGCGGATGCGCACCTTGTCACCCTGACGAGCCACCAGTGGGCTGATGGCGGGGAAGGCGCGGCTGTTGAAAGTCCAGATATTGAAATCCGTCATCTCGTTGATACGCGGTGTCATGGTGCCGGGCTCGACCGCATAGGCGCTGAGCAGAAAGGCATAGTCGCGCTGCACCTTGTCGATCAGCGGGTGGGCTGTCTTGGGGTGGGTGATCCACAAGCCCATCATGCCCATGGCCATCTGAACCATCTCATCCGAATGCGGGTGGTACATGAAGGTGCCGGGGCGGCGCGCCTCGAACTCATAGACGAAGGTCTTGCCCGGCGGGATGTGAGGCTGGTTCAGACCGCCCACACCGTCCATGCCATTGGGCAGACGCTGGCCATGCCAGTGGATGGTGGTGCTCTCGGGCAGGCGGTTGGTGACGAAGATGCGCACTTTGTCGCCTTCCACCACTTCGATCGTGGGGCCCGGCGACTGGCCGTTGTAGCCCCACATATTGACGAAAAATCCGGGCGCCACCTCGCGCACCACGGGCTCGGCCACGAGGTGGAACTCCTTGACGCCCGCATTCATGCGCCAGGGCGTGGTCCAGCCGTTGAGCGTGACCACGGGTTGGTATGGGCGACCGTTGGGCGGCGTCAAAGGCGCAGCCGTGTCGGCGCTGCCTTGCATGACGGGCTCGGGCAGGGCCGCCATGGCAACCCGGCTGACGGCCATTGAAGTTGTGGCGGCTGCCACTGCAGTGGCAGCGCCAGTGAAAAAGGATCGGCGTTGCATATCAGTGACCTGCTTCGGCTTGTGCAGCGGGCGCTGCGCTGGTGTTGACGGTGGGGGTGGTTCCTGGCGATGTGCCTGTCAGGGCCAGGCGCAGATCGGTCTCGGCCAGCCAGAAGTCGCGCTGTGCCTCGGTGGCGGTCACCACCGCTTGCGTGGTGCTGCGGGCCTGGGCCAACAACTGCCACACACTCATGAACATGCCGTTGTAGCGGTAGACGGTTTCTTCCTGCATCAGCTTGGCCAAGGGCAGAACCTCGGCCTGCTGCTGCTGGGCCAGGTCGTAAGCCGTGCGGTAGGCCAGCCAGTTGCTGCGGGCTTCGCTGCGTGCGCGTATGGCGTTGTCGCGCAGCAGCGATGCGCTGCGCAGAACCTGGTTGCGTGCCATGCCGCGCGCGGCAAAGCCCCAATCAAACAGCGGCAGCGGCACGTCGAATTCCCAGCCCTGGGTCTTGTCGCTGTGGCCGGTGGCGCGTTCGGTACTGGTGTTGTTGCTGTAGCTGGCGCCGATATCACCAAAGATGGTGCCAATCGTGGCCCAGCCCTGGCGGCCGGCGGTCACATCAAGGTCGCGGCGCAGAGCGCCCAGATCCAGCCGCTGGCGCAGGGCGGTGGCTTCGGCGTCATCGCCGCCGCGCAGCTCGGTCGCTTTGGGCAAGGCGGGCAGTTGCTCGGGCAGCTTGTAGGCCAACTGCTCGCCCCACAGACCCATGCGGCGGGCCAGCTGCTCGCGTTCCAGCTGGGCGTTCAGACGCGCGCGTGCCAACTGAGCGGCGGCCTGCTGCTGCTGGGCCAGCTCTCTGGCCTGGTCCATCTTGCTGAAGTTGCCGACCTGGGCCATGCGGCGTGCCAGCTCGCCGCCCAGGGCCGCTGCCTCGTGCATGCGTTCGTTGGCGGCCAGAGCCTGCTCGGCGGCCACGGCGCGCAGCCACGCGCGGCGTGTGTCGGAGGCCAGCAGCAGCACCTGCTGGGCGGCCGTCAGCGTGGCCTGTTCCATCTGCCAGCCCTGCCAGCGGCTGCGCCAGGGCAGGGTGATGAGCTGCACCAGCCCAAAGCTGAGCTGGCGCTCGATTTCGCGCTCGTGGCTGTTGCGAAAGCGGCCGAAGGTAAAGCTGGGGTTGGGCAGGGTCAGGAGCTGCACGCGCTGCGCGTCGGCAATGCCGAGCTGCGCCAGCTGGGCCTGCAGACCGGGGTTGTTGAGCAGGGCGATGCGCACGGCGGTGTCGGCATCGACAGGGGTTTTGAGCCAGTCGGCAATCTGGGTCTGCGCATTCTGCAGGGCTTGCGCGTCCGGCGACGGCAGTTGTGCACCCGCGGGCAGCCTGCCTTCGGTATGTCTGGCCACGTTGCCGCGCAGTCCGTCGGGCGAGATGCTGGCGCAGCCAGCCAGCGCCAGTGCGGCGAGCAATGGCGCGGCTTTGAATGCAAGGCGTTTCATGGCTGGACTCCGTGATGGTGCTGATGTGCGGGCGCACCGCTGTCCGGGGCTGGGCCGGAGGCATTGCCCTGGAATTTCTCCCACCTGAGCACATCGCCATGGCCGCGCGGGAACTCGCCCACGGCAGCATTGGCGGCCTTCCAGTCACCGGGCTGGGCGACGATGGCCGCGCTGGCGGCAAGTGGCTGGTGCTGCAGCGCCAGCGTGGGAGCATCGGGATCGAAAACGCGGTTGCCCTTGGCTGGGGGTTGGGCGGCCGGGGGAGCCAGCTCGGGCGTCTGGGCCAGGACTGGCAAGCTGACGCCGGCCATGAGCAAAGCCATGGCTGTCAAAGAAAGAGGATGCGCGTGGCGCATAGAAGACTCCTGTCGTCTAAAACCGGGAGAAGGTCCGCAGTCTTGAGCGTTTGACGGCTCGAAACTAGACAGCTAGCGCAATGGCTGCCATCAAAAAGCGGACGCACCTAGGGCGTCAGAGCGCAGAAATCGGTGGTTTGACGAGTTCGGCAGGCGCGGCGCTGGCAAAGCGCGCTGCACCATGGGCCGGCTGGGCGGCCAGAGGGAGGCTGGAGTGAAGTGTCAGCAATTCGGGGTTGGCCAGCGTCGAGTGGCAGATGCCGCAGGCCGTGCAATGGCCTTCATGCTGGTGGCAGTCGCTGTCGGCGGCATTGGCGCTGCAGTTGACGGCCCCTGCAGGGCCTGCCTTGTGGGACGCGGCCATGTCGTGATGCGGCTGTGCGTCGGTCGCGAGGCTTGCATGTGCGTGGTGCGAAGCCTCTGCCATGGCGGCCACTTCGTTCAGGCTTTGCGTCTGCACCAGCGCATGTCCCATGTGATGGGCCTGGTTGGTGTTCTGCTCCATGGCCATGGCATCACCTGCCAGGCCACGCAGGGCCAGCAGCAAAATCATGAACAAGGAGAAAAAGCGACGCATGGGCTGAATGATAGCGAAGGGCGGGTTTAGTTCCCCGCCCGGTGCAGTAAATCGTAAATTAGATAGCTGCTTGCGCTTGCCTATCAAGGGCTAAGGTCGAATTTCATGTGTTTTCAGGCCTGTTCCCCCAATGGCGCAGGCGCAGGCCATTGGCGACCACCAGCAGGCTCACGCCCATATCGGCCAGCACGGCCAGCCACATGCTGGCATTGCCGCTGACGGCCAGAATGAAGAAGGCCAGCTTGATGCCCAGGGCCAGGCTGATGTTCTGCCAGAGCACGCTGTGCGCGCGCTGCGAGAGATCGACCACCTCGGGGATGCGGCGCAGGTCGTCGTTCATGAGCACCACATCGGCGGTCTCCATGGCCATGTCGGTGGCATGCATGCCGCCCATGGCAAAGCCTATATCGGCCTGGGCCAGCGCCGGCGCGTCGTTGATGCCGTCGCCTGTCATGGCCGTGGGGCCGATGTCGCGCTGCAGCTCGCTCAGGGTCCTGAGCTTGCCCTCGGGCAGCATATTGCCGCGCGCATCGCTGATGCCTGCTTCCGCGGCCACCGTGCGCACGGTGGCGCTGTTGTCGCCGCTGAGCACAATGGGTTTGACACCCAGCGCCTGCAACTGGGCCACGGCCGCCTTGGCCTGCGGGCGCAGCGGGTCGGCGACGGCAAACAGCGCCTGCACGCCCTGCTCGTTGGCCAGCAGGGTGACGGTGCGGCCCTGTTGCTCCTGCAGCATCAGTGCGGCCTGGAGTTCGGCACTGTCCCAGCCTTGCTCGCCCACCCAGCGCAGATTGGCCAGCGTCCAGCGTTCACCGTCGATCTGGGCCTGCACGCCGCGGCCGGGTAGGGCCTGCAATTGCTGAGCCGAGGCCTGGGCTGCGGCAAGTTCCTTGCCTGTCTGCTCCTCCAGCCCTTGGGCAATCGCGCGCGAGACCGGGTGGTCGGAGCGCGATGCCAGCGCATAGGCGCGGGCTGCGGCTTCATCGCTGCTCGCGGCATTCCAGCCCTGCCAGTCCACCAGCTTGGGTGAGCCCGTGGTCAGCGTGCCGGTCTTGTCGAGTGCGATGGCCTTGAGCTGGCGAGCCGATTCCAGTGCGCTGCCTCCCTTGATGAGAATACCGCGCTTGGCAGCAGCCGTGAGCGCGCTGACCACGGTGACCGGGGTGGACAGCACCAGGGCACAGGGGCAGGCGATGACCAGCAGGGCCAGGGCCTGGTAAGCGGCCTGATGCCAGCTCCAGTCCAGCAGCCAGGGCGCGAGCAGGCCCAGGGCAATCGCCAGCACCAGCACGATGGGGGTGTAGACCTCCGCGAAGCGGTCGACAAAGCGCTGTGTAGGGGCCTTCGAGGACTGCGCCTGCTCCACGGCATGGACGATGCGCGCAATCAGGCTGTCGCTGGCCGGTGCAGTTACACGCAGGTGCAACTCGCCGTCCTGGTTGATGGAGCCAGCATACAGCTCGTCGCCCGGGCCTTTGTGCGCCAGCGCGCTCTCGCCCGTGATGGGGGCCTGGTTGACCGAGCTTTCGCCCTCGGTGACCAGGCCGTCGAGTGGGACGCGAGCGCCTGGCGTCACACGCAGCACGGCGCCCAAAGGTACCTCGCTGGCGGCCATGCGCACAGTGCTGCCGTCGGGCTGCAGCACATCGGCGGTCTCTGGCGCCAGCTGCAGCAGATTGCGGATGGCCAGGCGGGCCTTGTCCATGGCTTGGTCTTCGATGCGCTCGGCCGCCGCATAGAGCGCCATGACCATGGCAGCTTCGGGCCACTGGCCGATGATGAAGGCGCCCGTGACGGCCACGGCCATCAGGGCATGAATGCCGAGCTTGAAGCGCAGCACATCCTTGAGGCCGGCCTTGTAGACGCCCAGGCCCGACAGCGCTATGCCCAGCACGGCCAGCGCCATGCCCAGATATTGAAGCGTGGAGTTGGCGCCGTCGCCGCCAAACCAGTGGCAGGCCTCTGCCGCCAGAGCTGCGGCCAGAGCGGCATAGATGCGCGGCCAGCCGGGCAGCACGCCATGGTCGTGAGCATGGTCATGACCGTCACCCTCATCGTGAGCCTGGCTCTTGGCTGGCTCGCTGATGGAAAACGGTGCGCAGCAGCCGGTTCCGCAGGCCGATGTGGCTGTGGCGGCAATAGGTTTCGACGTGGCTGGCACATGTTCATGCGGATGTGCATGATCGTGATCATGTGAATGACCATTGTGGCCGCCGCCATGGGCGTGGGTGGACAGGCTTTCTTGCTTCATGGCAGTATTGAAAACAATAAAGTCACTTCAAGGTCAAGCATGTCCCTCAATTCGCACGATATTCCGCGCTGGCGCATTGGCGAGGCGGCCAAGCGTTCCGGCATTGCTGCGGCCAATATCCGCTACTACGAAAAGGAGCAACTGCTCTCGCCCGGCATGCGCGAGGACAATCAGTACCGGCTCTACACCGATGGCGATGTTCACAGGCTACGTTTTATTCGGCTGTGCCGGGCCATGGATATGTCGCTCGACGAAGTGCGCACCCTGCTGGCGCTCGATGGTGCGCGCAAGGCCGATTGCGTGGCTGCCAACAAAACCCTGGACGCCCATCTGGGCCATGTGCGCGAGCGGCTGGCCGAACTGCAGGCTCTGGAGCATGAGCTGATGCAGCTGCGCAGCCAGTGCGACGGCTCGGACAGCTTTTGTCACATCATCGAAGCCCTGCATGCCCAGGCCGATGAGCCCTTGCCCGAAGGCTTGCAAGGCAGTGCTGCTGCAAAGCGCCATGTCTGACAGGCGGCAACCGTGGCGGCTGCGCCC
The DNA here is from genome assembly GCF_053615495.1 of Comamonas sp. HJ-2. Taxonomy (NCBI): domain Bacteria; kingdom Pseudomonadati; phylum Pseudomonadota; class Betaproteobacteria; order Burkholderiales; family Comamonadaceae; genus Comamonas; species Comamonas sp. HJ-2. The sequence goes on from NZ_JBSIFD010000040.1 coordinate 25,277, forward strand.
GTACCCTGAAGTGGACGCTATCATTCCTGCATGAGCTGGAGTGAAACCACCATCAAGCTGCCGGGGCGGATCTGGGCCGCGCTGGGCGCGCAGGCCCTGGCGTGGTGGCGCAGCATTTATCTGACAGCCGTGCTGCTGGTGCTGGTCAGCTCGCCGTCCAGCTATCAGAAGCGCGGGCGAGCCATGCTGGCCCAGCAGATGTTTGCACAGACCGCTCCCATACTCACAGGCTTTACCGCGCTGGCGGCCCTGCTTTGTGCGGTGATTGCGCGCATCGTCATTGTCACCGCACAAAGTTACGGCCTGTCGCGCTATGCACTGGATCTGGTGGTGCGGGTGATGGTGATCGAGCTGATACCGCTGACGGCCGCACTGTTTGTGGCCATGCGCTGCACCATTCCAGCCGGCGTGCAGGTGGTGCAGATGCGTATGCAGGGTCAGCTCGCGAAGTGGAAGACGCAAGGCATTGACCCCGTCCGTGCGGCGCTGGTGCCGCGTGCGGCGGCGGGCGTGTTTGCCGCAATCACACTGGCCGCACTCAGCTGCATCGTTGCCTTGGTCACCGTGTATCTGAGCGTCTACGGCTTCAGCCTGGCCGGGTTTGGTGCGTACACACGCATCTTTGGCCAGATCTTCACACCGTCGCTGACGCTGGTGTTCGTGCTCAAGACCTGGTTTTTCAGCCTCACGGTGGCCGTCATGCCGCTGGCCTCTGCCATGTACACGCCTGTTGCGCGACACAGGCAGGGCGGGGCAGAGCTGGGTGGCTTTGCACGCATGTTTGCCGTGTTGCTCCTGATCGAGGTGATCTCGCTCATGGGCAACTATTACTGAAAAGGATGGAGCCATGAGTGAAACGCGTATGGCCGAGGAGCAACTGATCGACGAGGAGTTGCTCAGCCTCAAACCCGTCGCGCACCTGCGCGCCAAGGCAGCCGCGCTGCTGGCGCTGACCCTGGTCTTGATTCTGAGTGCTGCCGCTTATCTGCTCTACGCGCGTGGAGTGTTCGAGCCCACGCAGCGTCTGGTGCTGACGGCCGATGACTCCGAGGGCGTGATCGTGGGCATGGACATGACGTTCTCGGGCTTTCCCATAGGCCGCGTGCGCAAGATAGAGCTGGCCGAGGACGGCTCGGTTCGCATTCTGGTCGATGTGACCGAAAAAGATGCCCACTGGCTGCGCCAGTCCAGCGTGTTCACGCTGGTCAAGGGACTGGTGGGCGGCACCACCATCAAGGCCTATACCGGCATGCTGGGCGATGCGCCGCTGCCGCCGGATTCCGTGCGGCCCGTGCTCAGCGGCGACGCCACGGCAGAGCTGCCCCAGATCATCAATTCCGCCAAGGAGGTGCTGGCCAATGTGGCAGCTCTGACCGCCACGGATTCGGCATTGGGCGGATCACTGGCCGAAGTGCGCAAGCTGGCCGAGCGCATGCAGGGCCAGGGCGGGGTTCTCGGAGCGGTGCTGGGCAGCGACGAGGAAGCGAAGAAGGTCGGCCAGATGCTGGAGCGCGCCAACTCCCTGCTCGGACGCATGGACCGCATGGTGGCGCGCGCCGACAGCCAGGTCTTTGATGCGAATGGCGTGATGCCCCAGGTCAAGGCCACCATGGAGCAGCTCAACGGCTTGCTGGCCGATACGCGCAAAAGCATGGCCAAGGTCGACGCCGTACTGGCCGATATGCAGGTGGTGGGCAGCAACGCCCGCGAGGCCTCGACCGATCTGGGTGCGTTGCGCGCCGAGGTCGAAAGCAATCTGCTGAGGCTGGAGTCTGTGCTCAACGATCTGCAGCGCAAATGGCCGTTTTTCCACAAGCCGGAGTTGAAGCTGCCATGAAGCACAAAATCAATCAAAAACAGACTCCAGGCCAATGGGGGAGAGCGCTGGCTGCTATATCCGTCATGGCGATTTCGGCCTGTGGCAACCAAGCCCCGGCACCGGATTGGGCCTTGAATGCCGAAGCTGCGGCGCAAAAATCCACCCAGGCCTATTTGCAGGGGCATCAACGTGTGGAGGCACTGCAGTGGCAGAAGGCGCGCGATGCCGTGGCCAGCACCGGCCAACCCGCGCAGGCCGCCAAGCTGGAACTGATGCGCTGCGCGGCGCAGGTGGCCAGCCTGGACTGGAACAACTGCCCGGCCTATGAGGCGCTGGCGCAGGATGCGGGCAAGCAAGAGCAGGCCTATGCCCGCTATTTGCAGGCCAGTCCACAAGCGGGTGATATAGAGCTTTTGCCCGAGACGCAGCGCGGCGTGGCGCGGCAGTTGCTCGGCGGCGGTGCAGGTTTAGCCGCTGTGGCCGAGATCAAGGATCCACTATCGAGACTGGTGGCTGCGGGTGTGCTGCTGCGTGGCGGCGCTGCGGTGCCTGACCTGCTGCAGCAAGGCGTCGATACCGCTTCGGAGCAAGGCTGGCGCAGGCCTTTGATGGCCTGGCTTCTGCTGCAACTCAAGGCAGCGCAGCAGGGCGGCGATGTGGAAAAGCAGGCGCAGTTGCAGCGTCGGCTGAAGCTTCTGGAGACATCTGCACCCAAGTGAACAGGCTGGCACCGGATTGGAAATAAAAAAAGCGAGGCTCAGGCCTCGCTTTTTTGCGGATGGGCGAGCCAGAGGCCCGCTCAAACCCGGCGCTTAGAAGCGATGACGGATACCGGCGATCAGGCTGGTGCCGGTCTTGGGGTTGGCATCGGTCACGCGGTCGTACATCAGAGCGGTGTAGACATCGGTGCGCTTGGACAGGAAATGGTCGTAGCCCAGGGTTGCTGTGGTGCGGGTGGCGTCGGTGGCCGCGTCGTACTTGGTGCGGGCCACGGCGGCCTTGACAGTACCGGGGGTGCCGGAGACAGGAATGTCCAGGCCCAGCGAGTAGGTCTTGCTCTTGCTATCCAGATCCTTGACCTTGGCCTGGCCGTAGGTGGCGTAGAGCTTCACGACGTTGAAGTTGTAGCTGCCGCCGACCATCCAGTCGCTCTTGGTAGGCATGACCGTGCCGCTGCCGGGGTTGGTGATCTGGTCACGCTCGTAGAAGGCCGTCAGGCTCAGAGGACCGTTGAAGTACAGGGCGTTCACGCCGACGTTCTTCTTGCTCTTGTTGCCAGGAGTCGTTTGCTCGCCGAACTGGTAGTAGACATTGGCAGTTAGACCGCCGAAGCTAGGTGTCGTGTAGACCAGCATATTGCTCCAGCCGGTGTCGGCGGGCGTTGTCAGGCGGTTGCCGCCCCAGGCAGCGGTAGGCGTGTTCCCGTGCAGCACCAGAGGCGAGATGGTGAACGAATCGCCGAAGGGGTTGGTCAGAATGGTGGGCAGGAAGTTGGGCGCCTTGTCGCGGCCCAGGCCGATACGGCCGAAGCTGCCGTTCAGGCCGATGTTGGCATCGCGCGAGAAAAAGGTATCGCCGGGGAAGCGGCCGGGTTCACCCGTGTCCATGCGCATGAAGGCGGTGAGGTTGAAATCGACCTTCAGGCCGCCGCCCAGGTCTTCCGTGCCCTTCAGGCCCCACCAGGAAGTGGTCATGCCGCCGGAGCCGACAACGCCCTTGCGATCCTGGCCGGCCATTTTGACCGAGCCGGCATACATATCGGCCAGTCCAGTCAGTTGCACATTGCTCTGGGCAAAAGCGGCGCCGGAGCAGGCCAGGGCTGCAGCCATGGCGATAAAAGCAGTCTTCATGAGTGTCCTCTCGAGTTAAATATTGGATTTACGTTTTGAAATATAGCGGGGGTTTGTATACAGCTTGCTCTGCAGTTCCGCGGATGCCGATGAAATCATCTTTTCAGCGATATGACAGTGGTTTTTTTACCTCAAGGACTCAGGGAAATCTCTTGTGTGCACCGTGTTGGTGCTATCGATATTGCCGTGCAAAGCGGCTGGATGAAGCCAGCCGAGCGAGAGTGAGTACTGAGGGTTTCGTGATCAAGGAATAACAGTCATTCCTGGTGGGCCAGGTTTGATCAGGAGGTTCGAGGATGACCGCGTCAGCGGATGGAACAGGAGGGACTCGGCGATGGATGCCTGCCTGGAATCGCTGAAGCGCCCACTCTTGTCGTTCCCTTGGGCAGTCTTGGTCATGCGCCTGCGCAGGGCTCGCGATTGGCCGGAGTGTGCTGTGCGTGCTGAGCGCTTGTGCGGCCGGGCGTGCGTTGATATCAGGCCTGCAGCTTTCAGCACCAGTTCAATACTTTTTTGAAAAAAGTGCGCGTTTTCCCCGGGGAGGGTGTTTTTCCTCCCTATAATTCATCCCATCGACACGGAATGTAGCGCAGCCTGGTAGCGCACTTGCATGGGGTGCAAGGGGTCGCGAGTTCGAATCCCGCCATTCCGACCA